>JAEXGX010000390.1 GCA_023450535.1 Pseudomonadota bacterium
TGGCGGGCAGTCCAGGCTTGAGCGGGGAGTATGGGCAGCAGAGCCAGAGCTGCGCCGGGCAGAGCCAGTATCAACAGCAGTACATCAACGGCGGGCGCGCAGGAACGGGTACGCATGATGTTCCGCCCCACGTGGGGCAGCAGCATAAGAGCGATGGCGGCGGCCAGAATACCGGGCATCTCCAGTGGGCGGATGGAACCTTCAGGAGTGGACGGAACGCCCCAGAACGCCTGAATGAGCGCCGCTCCAGCGAAGATGCCCGCCCAGATGCGCCCATCGCCGCGTTCGGTGATACTGCGCACAAAGGCCAGCATAAGCAATACGGTAAGTGCGGCCAGAGCCAGGGAATGAACCCGGCGTTCGGGCGCATTCAGGGCATCGGCCGGAGAGCGCAGAGCGGGAGAAAACCACAGACCGGGAAGGCCGTCCAGACGGATGACCGCTTCCCCACCCTGGTGCAGGCCGGGCAAAGGGTACAGGCCATTTTCGTCCGGAGTGACCAGACGCGGAGTATTGGATTCACTGGCGCGAACCCAGACCTGCGGGGTGCCGGGAACCTGATCTCCCAGATCCAGACGGGCACTTTCCAGCCCTGTACCGAGTTCTGCTGCAGAGAGTTTGCCCAGAGGCAGGCGCAACCAGACAGCACCCGTCTGCCGGGGCAGGGAACGCATGTCCAGCGGTGCGAACGAGCGCGCGTTATCCTCCTTGAGGATATCCCCGATCCCCAGCTTGCCGCTGGGGTCGACCAGGCTTTGCATGGAATGTCTCACGGCAACGCCGCCACGTGAAGGCATGAGCGTGGGCTGTTCTGTTCGGGCGGGAGCGCTCTCTGCCGAAACGGCGCCGGAGGACGTCTGTGCGGCCTCTCCGGACGGAGCGGCTCTGAGTACTTGAGCAGGGGGGAAAGAAACGGCAAGAAAAAGAAACAGGGCGAAGACAGAGCGAAGAGCCTTCGTTGATGACAAGTGAAGGAACCGGCGGCGAGATGTCGGGACGGGCCGTACCCCCGGCTCAAAATTGCGGAAAACGGACAAAATGCTGTGCATGGCGGTTTCCCTGTGCGCTGTCCCGCCGGGGCCGGATCAGTTTCCGGTCGCCGGTGCGGCGTGTTCGGCTGCATCGCCCGCAGATGCAGCACGTACGGAGAGTTCTTTTAGTTTGAGGCGGATTGGGGCGGCCTCACTATTTTGACCCATGTGTTCCAGTAAATCGGCCATACGCTCGAGCGCCGGGATAAAGTCCGGCTGCTCGTTCAGTGCCAAGGTATAGGCGGCCAGGGCCTCGTCGTTTCTGTTCTGTTGCTCAAGGCGCGCGGCGGCGTCTACGGCAAGGGGCGCAAAAGCCTCGGCCAGAGGCGTGCCGTTGCTCATGGTGGTATCCGGATACAGGACGAGCAGCTCTTTCCACGCCGCTATGCCGTCTGCCGGGCGGCCAAGATCGAGCGCCAGGGTCAGGCCGCGGTTGAAACGGGCGTTACGGTGATCAGAGCGTGTTACAATAGCCGCATCAAAGCGTGCCAGAGCTTCGTCGGGCTTGCCGAGGGCGCGGTACATGGTGCCAAGGTCGGTGAGCACGTCAGGGTCTCCGGGCCGGATCGCCAGAGATTTTTCATAAGCTTCCACAGCTTCCGCAGTGTGCCTTTCGTCAAAATACAGGTTGCCCAGATGCGTCCAGGCGGATGCGTCTCCCGGATCTTTTTCAACCGCAGCCTTGGCCTGTTCGACATGAGCCAGCCATTCTGGCGAATGTGCAGAGTCTTCACTCTGGGCGGCAATCGGGGCTTTTGCCGCCTGTCCGGCCGGGGCGGACATCGATTTGGAGGAAGAAAGCAGGTATCCGGTGAACAATCCGCCGCAGAACGTGGCAACAGCGAGGATACAGGCGGTGCTGACGAGCATGACGCCCTGGGACCGGATGGACGCCGGGGCGGTCTTCGGGGATTGGGGCATGAAGGCTCCGTGTTTTTTAGACTTAATCCTGAATTTGTTTAGATACCGCAGGAGTTCCCGGCGGGCAAGTGTTATATGTCCGCCGGAAAGGGGGGCTAGGCGTACGCCTGTTTCAGTTGATCGAGTTTTGCGCGGTACTCGGCAAGCTGAGCCTGCTCGGATGGTGAAAAAAGCTGAAGTTGGTGCTTGTGGGCTATTGCTTCAGCGCGGGCGGCCATGTTTGCAATCTGCGCTGCATGGTCAGTATTGTTTTCCAGCAGAGCGGACTGAAAGGCATAGAGCAGATCGGACGGTTCCGCGTTGAACTTGTTGGAGGTGAGTATCTGGAACAGAAGTTGGAACGCCTCGGCCGGATGCTTGTTTGACAGTTCAAAATACGCGAGATCCCGAACGGCATTAATGGAAGAGGGCTCCAGTGTCCGTAGCGCCAGTTTACGGAATATCGCGGTCTTACGTTCGTCGTTGGCCGCCAGGGCGTCCATTCCTCGGAATATAGCGTAGTTTTGCACTGCCTGGCGGCGCAGGCTACGCCAGACATCCCACAGCGGGGAAGACGCTTTCAGCGGGAGTTTTTTGCTCAGCACGCGCAGGCGTTGCACGCGATAGGCGAGAGGAGATTTGTGGAACAGGGCGGTAAGTTGCCCCCGTTTATCCCCTCTCTTCAGATAGTATTCCGCCGTGACGGCGTCAACGCGGCAAGGACAGGAAAGGCTGGCCATGCGTCGCCACAGATCGAAATCAATGAGCACTTTCTGCTTGGGATCCAGGCCTCCTGCCTGGATATATAACTCCCGGTCGTGTACAGGGCTGATCCCGGTGATGCCGTTATTTTCCATGATATCAGCCAGGCAGAGCTGGCGGTCATACACAACGCTGCGCTGAAGCTCGCGCGGAGGAGTTTCCCGCATGTCGAGCAGAACCCGCGTGGCGTCGGTATAGGCAAAACGGACGCCTGGCAGTTCCCGCAGGGCCAGCATAAGACGTTCCAGGTGCTCGGGATACCAGATGTCATCATCGCTTAACCATGCGATATACTGGCCATTGGCGTGTTCAAAGGCTGTGTGATAGCCTTGTGCCATACCGCCGTTTTTTTCCCGACGGATCAGCCGGATGCGTGGATCATGAAAAGATGCGACGATATCGTCCACACGCACGCCGCCGTCCTGCACAAGGAGCAGTTCCCAGTCTTTATAGGTTTGCGCGATCAGGCTCTCAATAGATCGAGGGAGGGTTTCCCGTCGGTTGTGGGTACTGATAAGCACACTGACCAGGGGGCCGCCCTGCCGGTAGGCATCACTGGAGATGCGTTCCTTGGCAAGCCTGATGCGTTCCAGCCGCTCCGTATTTTCTTTTGTGTGGGGAGACAGCAGGGCAGAAACCTCCCGCGCCAGGCGTTTGGCCAGCCCGCGCCAGTCCGGCTGCTCACCGGCAAGATTCAGCGGGAGGATGCCGTCATAGTATTCCGCCAGCGGAAGCTGTGACGGGTTGTCACTGAGAGCCAGATTGAGATTCCAGGGCTTGGGACGATAAGGAGATATCAGGGTTTCATCCTGTATATCTTTTGGGCTGGGGATGTAGACAACAACATCGATGTCGTTGTCTTCACGTCCCCAGTGCCGCATTTCGTGGATTTCACAGCAGTGTCCCTGGGCAACTAGCAATCTGCACAATTCTGGAATGTTTGGTTGAGCCTCCTTTTTTGTCTTTGGGAGTTTTTCCTCTACTCCCAAGAGGATTACAGCGGAAGCCCCCGGCTCGCATTCCAGTTTCAATGCAAAATGAAGTGGCGTCACGATATCTCCTCACAGCAGCTTTTTGAGCGTCCAACCAGCCGTGTCTGCCGCTTTTTCGACTTCGGAGCCGCCAAGTGCGCAGGGGGTAGCATTTGCCAAAACCTTGGACAGCCACGGTGCGAAATCGTGGAAGTCTTTCAGTGTGGTGGCCAGAGCTTCCTCCCTGATGCGGGCACGAATTTCTTCCGCATCGCCGCACAGTTTGCGCCACATGGCTGTGGAACCCTTGGCTCCGGGCAGCATGTAGGCATCCATGTCGCCAATGGCTCCAACCACGGCGCGGGCTACGTCCTCTTTGCTCATGGCGAGGTTGCCGAGGTAGTCCGCCGCGTTGCGATAGGTTTCCAGTGTACGCTCCACGTTGGGATCACGGTAGGAAAGGAAAACAAAGGAGCCGGTGGCACGGTTATGACTGATGAAGGAACCGTAGGCTCCGCCCTGCACGCGCACGCGATCCCACAGGTAGCCCATGCGCAGATGGCGCAATACTACCAGCGCGGAGCCGTGGAAGACATAGCCTGTGTTGCGCAGGTTGCCGCCCAGACCCACATAGTTGACCTGCGCCGGGACAAGCAGGCCTTCCGCTCCGGGCAGAACAAGGCCGGGTGCGGCCACGTTGCACTCCTTTCTGGAAGGCAGGGCGTTGGCCACGGCCCGGAACAGAGGAAGCGCGGCTTCCAGCGTCGCGCCGTCAGCAGTAAGGCTGAGGGTCGCGCGCCGTGTTGCCGTTTCCGGCAAGGCAACGACAAGATTATGCAGACAGCGCAGATCCGCCAGCAAGCCGGGCCAGTCGTTTTTCACGCGGGCGGACAGTGCGCGGACATATTCCAGATAGCTCACGCCGCCGCACAATTCGGCATATGCTCCGGCGATGGACAGGCCGCCCCCGAGCCTGGTGCCGACCAAACTGTGCCCGGACGGGATGATACTCTGCTCCAGGCGGGCGCGTTCTTCCATGACCATCTGGGTGAAGCGTTCGACGTGGTCGAAATCGGCATCTACAAGGATTTCCCGCATCAGATCGGCCAGGTGGCCGACCTTGTCCGCTGTGGCCTTGCCCGCCACTTCAAGGAAGGGCATGGCGGAAGCGTCGGAGAGATGGGTATGGAAAGCGGGGAAAGCATCCAGACTGCCGGTTCGTGCAGCCAGCTCAAGCCCTAGTTCCACATAGTCATGTTTTTTTGTGCCCGCTTCGGTTAGTGCACGGGCATAGAGGGGGACAAGAGGCAGCAGATGGGTGGGCACGCCGTCCAGCGGCAGGAGGAGGCGGCCATACAGAATGCCCGTGGTATCCAGATCGTGCAGGAGGATTTCGAATTTTGCGTCGGAGCGCTCGGCGCAGGGGAGTTTGCGGTTCTCGCGCGGAAGATCTCCCGGCTCCAGCGTGGGAATGGAAGCAAGAGCTTCGGGGCTGTCCGGCTTTGTCTGTGCTTCGCGCAGGCGGGCCGAGATTTCCGCCGTGGCCTGTTTTTCCGCTTCGTTCATGGCTGCGCGGGCGCTTTCCAGCCGGGCGTCTTCTTCGGCCTGACGGCGGGCCGCCAGCTCGGAATCGGGAAGCAGAAGCACCTGGGCGCGGTGGCGGTTATCCAGCAGCCAGCGCCGGATCGCGTTTTCAAAGACCTGTTCTCCTGCGGCAAGGCGGGCCTTGAGCGCGGTCAGTGGCCTTTCCCAGGCCAGCGGAGCAAAGGGGTCGCCGTCGTAGAGCCAGGTGGACAGACTGCGGAACATGGCCGCCAGCCCGCGCGGGAAGCGTCCGGTGTTGTTCTCGCGCAGGTCGAATTCCACACTGTTCACCGCCGCCTCCACAGCCTTGGCCGGGATGCCGCTTTCAGCGAGTTCCGCCAGGGTATCGAGGACAAGTTTTTCCACCTCGTCCCCGTCTTCCGGCCTGATGGAGCGCAGACCGATGGAATAGTATGCCTGGCGCAGATCAGTTTCCAGACCAGCGCCGGAAATATCGTCGCCCAGGCCGGATTCCATGAGCGCCTTGCGCAGAGGAGAGCCGGGCAACGCTGCAAGGATGTGATCCAGCATTTCAAGAGTCAGCATCTCTTCCACATCGGAGCTCTCGCAGAGCAGCCAGTTCACTGTAACGTGAGCCTGACGGGCACTGTCTTCGCCCTCCATTTCTTCACCTTCCGCCGCCGCGTAGAGTATTTCCAGTTTGCGTTCTTCATCGCGCGGGGTCTGGAGCGGAACGAAGGAATCCACTTCCCGGCGCTCGTAACCGGAGAGTACGTCTTCCAGTTTGGCCAGCCGGGCGTCTTCGTCATCATCGCCCCAGAAGAAAAAACGGGCGTTGGAAGGATGGTAATAGGAGGCATGAAAGGCGCGGAATTCCTCATAGCTCAGATTCAGCACTTCAGGCGGATTGCCGCCGGAATCGAGGCTGTACAGCATGTCCGGAAAGACGGCGTGCTGGGATTCTTCCATGAGTATGGAATCCGGCGAGGAATAGACTCCCTTCATTTCATTGAAAACCACGCCCTTGTAGCTCCAGCGGCCCTCTTCATCCACGTCGATATGCCAGCCTTCCTGGCGCAGCACATCTTCGTCGATACGGGGATGGAATACGGCGTCAATATAGACGTCCACCAGATTATAGAAATCCCGCAGGTTGGTACTGGCTACGGGATAACAGGTCTTGTCCGGAAAAGTGAGAGCGTTGAGAAAGGTCTGGAGCGAGCTTTTGAGCAGTTCGACAAAGGGTTCCTTGACCGGATATTTCGCTGATCCGCAGAGAACGGAGTGTTCCAGGATATGCGCCACACCGGTGGAATTTTTGGGCGGAGTGCGGAAACTGACGCCGAAAGACTTGTTTTCATCCTGATTAAGCACGGAGAGCAGTTCCGCCCCGGTAACGTCATGTTTCCAAAGGCGGGCGATGCCGCCGATTTCGTCGAGCGCCTCTTCGCGCTGAAGGGTAAAGCCATGTTTACGCATGAGGTATCCTTTTCGGGTGCCAAGGTTCAGTCGGGGGACAGATTCATTTCTTCCCGGAAGGGCCGGGAGTATTGTGCCACAAATAAGGGCGGCCTTAAGGCCGCCCTCACAATATGCGTATGAATTCGGGAAAGTCGAGGGTCAGCAGTTGGCGGCGCGCAGTGTTTCTTCCACCAGTTCCAGAGACGGCGTGGCATTTTCATCCAGCCCGCACATGGAACGCACGGCCAGCATGAGCATGTCGAAGGGCAAGGTCATTTCAGACTTGCCGTCCGTGACAGAGCAGGAGTCGCCCTGAACTGCAATGCGGTAGGCGCGGCGACTACGTGATCTTCCTGCGCCGCTGGCGACCGAGTAAACCTGCTCATGTTCGTCGGTGACGTAGAGCTTCTGGTGGGTGAGCACACCACTGTCTTCATCAAACCAGGATGCCTCGGAAAAGAGCCTTCCTCGGAAATCCAGAATGGCGCCATTGTCGAGCGTCAGGGCGACGTTTTCCATCGTATTGGCAGCCGATTCCGTCATGATGTTCTCCTTGGTAAGGCCCGAGGGCTGGGCGGGAAAGCGATTAAAGTGTCTGGGCTGTTTCTAGCACTCGGCTTTCGGTACTGTCAACTCGAGGTGCTTCGGGGAGGATGATAACTCGCTTCGCAAGATGCCGCAAAATTCCGAAAAATCATTGGGGCACATGTGGTTGACGGTCAACTTTTATCCAGGAACGACAGGATTTCAAATGGCGCGTGAATCATGCCGATATGAGGTATCTTGGCGAGGTCGCCGGCGTTTTTGAAACCGAAGCCATACATTGCGGCTAAAAAATCGACCCCTGCTTCTTTCGCGCCGCAGGAATCGAAAGAACTGTCGCCAATCATCAGCGCATTTTCACGCTCGGTGTTCAATTCCTGCAAGCATTCCAGAATCATGTCCGACTTTTTCCGGTTGCCTTCTGTATTGTTGCCGCGCACGACGCTGATAAAGCGATCCAGCCCGAAGATACGACAGACTTCCATCGCCGCATCCTGCTTCTTGTTGGTGGCTACGGCGTGGCGTACCCCCTTGGCCGCGCTTTGTTCCAGCACGTCAAACATGCCGTCGTACACCCGTGCCCTGCCTATGCCGTCGGCAACGTAATACTTGCGGTAGATATCGGTGGCGCGTTGGGCTTCAGCCTCCGGCAGGCCGCACAGGCGGTGGAAGGAGTGCTGGAGCGGAGGGCCGATAAATTCCTGGATACGGTCTTCAGGAACGGGCGGCAGGCC
>JAEXGX010000410.1 GCA_023450535.1 Pseudomonadota bacterium
CCGGAGCACTATGTTCTGGCCCGCAGGCTTCATGCCTTTGCCGGAGTAACCGCAATTCACTTGCGGCGACTTCCAGAACGATGAGGGGGGTGCGGTGCCTTCAACCGTTGGCGTGAAACGTCTTACGGATGAAGAGGGCAGAGATGAATCTCGCGCCCACTCGCTTCTAACGACGCTGTAGAGCACTTCAACTTTGAAATGCTCTACAGCGCCGTCAACTCATCGATTTTCTCCCGTATACTTAGTCATAGAAAATTCTCAATACTAGAATTTTTCTCAAAATGAGACTAAACCTGTTCATTCAAACAACCCTTAATAAGAATATAACACACTGATATTAAAATAATTAATTACAAAATACTGGTTGGCATCATGTTTGCTATAAACTTTTTGTTACGGTCATTTTGTGTCACTTCACTATTCAAAGAGGTTTTCCATGACGGTTGACATTTATTACAACCCCGTGCGCAAGGCTTCCGGACAAGGTGCTCCTCTGGACGCCCTCATGCCCGAGACAGCCGAAGAAGTCCGCGCATTTCACAAAACCTTCAAGGAATACGCTCCCACGCCATTGCATGATCTTCCGCATCTGGCCAAAGATTTTGGCCTGGGGCGCGTTCTGGTCAAGGATGAATCCTGGCGCTTCGGGCTTAATGCATTCAAGGTGTTGGGCGGTTCCTACGCCATTGGCAGATATCTGGCCGACAAACTGGGGCGGCCACTCTCTTCACTCAGCCGGGAGCGCCTTTGTTCCCCTGACGTACGCAAGGAAACCGGCGATCTCACCTTTGCCACCACCACGGACGGCAACCACGGGCGCGGCGTGGCCTGGACGGCCCGGCAACTCGGGCAGAAGGCCGTTGTCTATATGCCCAAGGGTTCCGCGCAGAGCCGGGTGGACAATATCCGCGCCCTCGGAGCGGAATGCAGCGTTACCGACCTCAACTATGACGACGCTGTGCGCATGACCTGGGAGCAGGCGCGCAAGCACGGCTGGATCATGGTGCAGGACACGGCCTGGGACGGCTACGAAGATATCCCCACCTGGATCATGCAGGGCTACACCACCCTGGCGGTGGAAGCACTGGAACAAATGCGCGCGCTGGGTTCACAGGCCCCCACCCATGTGTTCCTCCAGGCAGGCGTCGGTTCCTTTGCCGGAGCCGTACTCGGCTACCTTGCCGCCGCTCTCGGGCCGGACATGCCCACCTTTGTCATTGTTGAACCGCACAAGGCCAACTGCATTTATACTTCCGCCCGCTCGGCGGACGGCAAACCCCATTCCGTCACCGGCGATCTTGATACGCTCATGGCCGGTCTGGCCTGCGGCGACCCCAACACTATAAGCTGGCCGATGCTGCGCGATTACTCCGCCGCCTATATTTCCTGCCCGGACTACATGGCGGCCAACGGTATGCGCATCCTCGCCGCCCCCCTGCGCGGCGACGCGCCCATTCTGTCCGGCGAGTCCGGCGCAGCCACCACGGGTATTGTCCAGTGGATCATGCAGTCGAAAGACGGGGAGGAAGCTCGTGAAAGGCTCAGACTGAATGAATCCTCCACCGTGCTGCTCGTGAGCACGGAAGGCGACACCTCTCCGGCCACCTACCGCGATGTGGTGTGGTTTGGCAAGCATAATCGCTGGTGCGAATAACGTGCCACCAGCTCAACGCCCCTCCCATCTTCTCATTCACAGGAGAAAAGCATGCTCAATAAAGAAAAACAGGAAGAAGTCGTCGCCCTCTGTCAGGCACTCATCCGCCGCCCCAGCAATTCCGGCCATGAGGACGGCGTTGTGGCAGAACTGACCGAATTCTTCCGCAAAAAGGGTTTTGACGACATTTTTGTGGACGCCTACGGCAGTGTCACCGGCACCATCAACGGCAAACGCCCCGGGCCCACCATTGTCTTTGACGGTCATATTGATACCGTGCCCGTACCCGATCCTTCCGTCTGGAAGCACGCTCCGTATGAGGCGGAACGCGTGGACGGCAAAATTTACGGCCGCGGTTCTTCGGACATGAAAGGATCCGTGGCGGCCATGGCCTGCGCCGTGGCCAACTTTGCGGAAGCGACGAATCGTGACTTCGGCGGCAAACTGTGCGTCGCCGGAGTCGTGCACGAAGAATGCTTTGAAGGCATCGCCGCATCGCTGATCAGCGAACGCCTGAACCCCGACTATGTGATCATAGGGGAAGCTTCCGAGTGCAATCTCAAGATCGGCCAGCGCGGCCGCGCGGAAATCACCGTAGAAACCTTTGGGGTGCCCGCCCACTCTGCCAACCCGGAAAAAGGCGTTAACGCCGTGCTGCTGATGACGGAAGTGGTGAAGCGTTTTGCAGAAATCACGCCCACGGAACACCCCGTGCTCGGCAAGGGCGTTTCCGTGCTGACCGACATTATCTCCACCCCCTACCCCGGCGCGTCCGTGGTGCCCAGCGGCTGCCGCGCCACCTATGACCGCCGCCTGCTCACCGGAGAAACCAAGGAAAGCGTTCTGGCACCCTATACTACCGCCATGGCGGAACTTGAACGGAGCATCCCCCAGTTCAAGGGCAAGGTGGGCTTCGCCCGAGGCACGGAACAGTGCCATACCGGAAACGTCATTGAAGGCGAACGTTTCTTTCCCGGCTGGCTCTTCAATGAAACGGAAGACTTTGTCCAGAAGAGCCTGGCCTGTCTGCGCGAAATCGGCCTTGACCCGGCGGTGACCCATTATTCCTTCTGCACCAATGGCAGTCACTATGCCGGAGAAAAGGGCATCAAGACCCTCGGTTTCGGCCCTTCTCCGGAAAACCTCGCCCACACCATTGATGAATACATAGAGGAGGATCAACTGCGCAAGGCCTGCGAAGGCTATCAGGCCATTTGCAAGGCGCTGACGGAATAGGAAACTTACAGATTAAAAAAGGAACCCGCGCGGCGGCTCTCTCACCTTCCGCCGCGCGGGAAATCCCCCAAACATCGCAGTTCGATAGACAGGAGGAGCAGATGCACATAACTTTTTATATCGTTATCGTCTACATGGTGCTCATGATCGGGATCGCCATGTACGTGTCCAAGCGTAACGTCAAAACCGCAGAAGATTTCCACCTTGCGGGCCGCAGACTTGGCCCGCTCATGATGGCCGGAACCCTGGCTGCGGCCGAAATCGGCGGCGGGTCCACCGTGGGCGTGGCCGCCAAGGCGTACGGTGACTGGGGCCTTTCCGCCGGATGGTACGTGGTATGCTGCGGCATAGGAATTTTCCTTGTCTCCTTCATCGCGCCCTTCCTGCGCCGGGCCATGGCCACCACGGTTCCCGAAATTCTGGAACGCCGCTACGGCAGGGCCACCCACCTTATCACGACCATTCTGTCCATCACCACCCTGTTCATCGCCACAGCCGTACAGGTTATCGCCACGGCCTCCATCATCACCACCATTACCGGAGTCTCCTTCGTACCAGTGGCGATCATGATCACTCTGGTGGTCATGGTGTACACCCTCATGGGCGGCCTGGTCTCCGTGGCCTTCACCGACATCGTGCACATTCTCTTCATCACACTGGGCATGTGCATCGCCATGCCGATTATCCTGCATAACGCCGGGGGATGGGAATACATTGAAAAAACCCTGCCCGCTTCGCAGCTTTCCTTGGACAAGGTCGGCTGGAAGACCATCATCGGCCTCATCCTGATGTACTTCATGACCTTCTCCACCGGGCAGGAAGCCGTTCAACGCTACTTCGCGGCCAAGAACGTCAAGACCGCGCGCATGGGCTCCTTTCTCTGCGCCATTCTCATGGCCCTGTACGGCTTCATTCCGGCCATCATCGGCCTCGCCGCCCTGGCCCATTTCCCGGACATTAATCCCAACCAGGCCATGGCTACTGCGGCCATGAACTTCGCGCCCACCATCATCGCCGGTCTGGTCATGGCCTCTGTGGTTGCGGCTACCATGTCCTCGGCCTCGGGCGATCTCATCGGCGTGTCTACCCTGTTCACCAAGGACGTGTATCAGCGCTATATCAACCCCAACGCCACCGACAAGCAGATTCTGCTCTGGAGCAAGGGCGTCATCGTGGTTGTGGCACTGTGCAGCCTGGGCATCGCCCTGCGTGACCCCGGCATCATCCCCCTGCTGGTATTCGCCTTCACCCTGCGTTCCGCCGGCCCCTTCGGCGCGTTCATCTTCGGCTTCCTGTACAAGAACGCCACCAAGAACGCGGGGCTCGGCTCCGTCATCATCGGCTCCATTGCCGCTCTGAGCTGGCAGCTTGCCGGTGAACCCTACGGCATCATGGCCATTGTCTTCGGTTCCGTGTTCAGCGCCATATCCTTCTTTGCTATTGCCTTGTTTGAACGCTCCCGCGGCGTACCTGCTGCACCGCCCGCCATTACGGAAGAGCATGAACGCCAGTGCGCGGCGGCGGAAAAGAACTGAGTTAACCTTGAGGGGGCTGCTCGCCCCCTCAAACTCCCCCCGGCAGGGCGTAGTACGCCCTGCACCCCCAACTTATGACGCTATAGCATACTATGGGGGGTTGAGGGAGACTATCTCCCCCGGAAAATATATCATTCTGCATGCCGGGGGATTTTCCCCCGGCTTTTTTACAACATTGCCTGTTTCGTAAAACAGACAACGAGGTTCGCCATGTTTCAATCCACAGTCGGCCCCATCCGCCGTCTGACTCCACATCCTCCACATCCGGCGGCAAGGGCCGTGTGGATTACCCCTCCTTGAAGGAGGAGTTATTAAAACAACTTCAGCGGCTCCGCCGAGTTGTCAACTCCATTTTCCCCCCTAAAGGGGAGAGCGTTCAAACCATAAAGGAATTTTCGATGAAAACACTCATCACCAACGGCAAAATTCTGGACGGAAGCGGTTCCCCTGCTGTTCCCGGCTCCGTGGCTGTAGAAAACGGCCGTATCTGTGCCATAGGCGATGTCGACGCCGCCGGCTTTGATCAGATTCTCGATGCCAGAGGCGGCGTCATCTGCCCCGGATTTATCGATACGCACAGCCATTCCGACGTGGAAGTCTTCCGCGACCCGCATCTGGCCCCCAAGGTCATGCAGGGCATCACCACAGATTTTCTCGGGCAGGACGGCATCGCGCCTGCACCTCTGCCCCTGCAATACATCAGCCCGTGGAAGAAGAACCTGGCCGGACTCGCCGGAGAAGCCGAAAAGATGCGCTGGGACTTTGAAACCACCGACGGCTACCTGAAATTGCTTGAAGCCAACGGCTCCTCTATCAACCTCGCCTATCTTGTCCCGCACGGCAACGTACGCATGGAAGTCATGGGGTTGGAAAGCGGCCACGCCACCCCCGAACAGCGCACCGATATGCGCCGTATTCTGCGACGCGAGCTTGAAGCGGGCGGGCAGGGCCTGTCCACTGGGCTGATCTATATGCCCTGCGCCTACTCCGATACCGCTGAAGTAGTAGAAATATGCAAGGAATCCGCCGCATTCGACCGCCCCTTTGTCATTCACCAGCGCAGTGAAGCGGATACCATTCTGGATTCCATGAAAGAAGTTATTGAAATCGGGCGCGAATCCGGCGTACGCGTGCATTTCTCCCATTTCAAGATCTGCGGCAAGAACAACGCGGACAAACTCGAGCGCGTCATCGGCTTGCTGGAAGAAGCCAAGGCGGCGGGAATTTCCGTCTCCTTTGACCAATACCCCTATGTGGCCGGGAGTACCATGCTCGGCGTCATTCTGCCCCCCTGGGTGCACGACGGCGGCACGGACAAGCTCATTGAACGCCTGGGCGACCCGGACGCGCGCAAGAAAATGATCCGCGATATCGCAGCCGGCATCCACGGTTGGGATAACTTTGTCCAGTTTGCGGGCGTGGACGGTATTTTCGTCACCAGCGTGGCCACGGAGGCCAACCGCGATGCCATTGGCAAGAGCCTCGCGGAACTGGGCAAGATGCGCGGTAAAAGCCCGCTGGAAGCCACCTTTGACCTGCTCCGTGAAGAAAAGAACGCCGTCGGCATGGTGGATTTCTACGGTCTGGAAGAGCACGTCAAGGCTTTCATCGCCCGCCCGGAAATGAACGTGTGCACCGACGGCCTGCTCGGCGGAGAGCCACATCCCCGCGTGTACGGTGCATTCCCGCGCGTACTAGCTAAATATGTGAGGGAAGAAAAGGTCATTTCTCTGGAAGAAGCCGTGCGTAAAATGACCTCCCGCCCGGCCTCCGTGTTCCGGCTCAAGGAGCGCGGTCTGCTGAAAGAAGGCTATTGGGCCGATATCACGGTCTTCGACCCGGCCACCATTCAGGACAAGGGCAGTTTCACCAAACCCCGGCAGCACCCCGACGGTATCATCCATGTGCTTGTCAACGGTGAAGCGGCAGTAAAAGATGGCAAACTTCAGGACGCCCTGCCCGGCAAAGTACTCCGAGCCTGAGACGAACCCTTGCCGGACAAGAGATATTCTTCTATCTTTATTACAAGTAAAACCAATCATAAGGAGAACATCATGTTCAAACCCGTTGAAACTGCCAGCGCCCCCGCCGCCGTCGGCCCCTATTCCCAGGGCATTGCCCTGGATAATCTGGTGTTCAGCTCCGGACAATTGCCCATGAATCCTGAAACCAAGACCATGCCAGCCGACATCGCCGAGCAGGCCCGGCAGTCCCTGTCCAACGTGAAAGCCGTGCTGGAAGCCGCCGGTTCCGGCATGGACAAGGTGGTCAAGGTTAATATCTTCCTCACCAACATGGCGGACTTCGCCAGGGTGAACGAAGTATACGCCCAGTTCTTCAAGGCCCCCTTCCCGGCCCGCAGTTGCGTAGCTGTGGCCGCTCTGCCCCTCGGTGCCGGGCTTGAAATCGAAGCCGTGGCCGTAAAGTAGCCCGCAAAGCACACAAAAAATACGGCCCGTATTTCCGGTATATAGCCGGGAATGCGGGCCGTATTTTATTCCCGCCCCCAAAAATTTGCACCATTTCCTTGCCAAGTTCCACTCTGAATTATATGCTGGAGCTGTTCTCTTGCGGGCATTTTGCAGCGAAAACGCCGCGCTTCAAGCTCAAAACACTTTCCGGTGGTCACCCGCTTTTCCATTTGATTCTCTCGCCTGCCGGACTTTTCCCCGACTTCGCAAAATCTTTTTTACGGAGGAAAAGGGCATGAAATTACCAGTTCGCCTGTGTTACCGTATCTGGCTGGAAAAAGGCGAGGATACCGTCCTTGGCATGGGAATCGTCGCGCTGCTGGTGCAGGTTCGGGAACTGGGATCGTTAAAAAAAGCAGCCGAAGACATGCATATGTCCTACCGGGGGGCTTGGGGACGCATCCGCCGCGCGGAAGCAGCCTTCGGCATGCCGCTTCTTGCCACGCCCGAAGACCGGCAACGCGGCTTGGAGCTGACCTCGCAGGCCGAAGAACTGATTGCGGCCTTTTTGCGTATACAGCAAACCTGCCACGACGCTCTCTCCACCTGTACAACGGATTTCCCCTATCTCGACGTGCACATCCGCTGAGACAAAAATTCCGCGCACCTCCACAAACGACGTACGGCCCGGGCGAAGAGTAGTGGACAATTTCAAACATAATATACTCTAACTATATATTTTTCAACCATATTTCATACCTACTCGCTTCATCTCCATTCTTAATTTTTTTCAATAGGCAAAAAGAAGCATAATGTATTTTTAAATTATTTCTTGCCAGAGACTGCGATTATGCTATTCTGAAAATAATTTTTGGGGATTATGCGGGGATTATCTTTCACCGCATCGGTATATCAATGCCAAAATCCCCTCTTTGCAGTCCTGGGAGGTTGTATGCTGCCGGAAAATACTGAAATGAAAGTGTCAGGGGTTACGGAAACCAAAGAACCCGCACCCGGTGTCACTAGGCGCAACTTTTTGCGCGGGACGGCTGCCACTATGGCTGTTGTCGTGCCCGCTCTGGCCCTGGCGGAAAAGGCAAAAGCCGACAATGTTCCGGCGGGGGCGCCTGCGGCAACACCCGCAGTACCTGAAGCGCCCAAGGCGAAAGCGCTCTTGGTCCTGCGCAAGAACTGCACAGGTTGCAACAGTTGTGCTTACGCGTGCAGCCTCTACCACGACGGTCATGTGCGCCCCGCCACGGCCCGCATCCATGTACGCCGGGTGAAGGGCATCGTGGATGTGCCCAGCATCTGCTGGCACTGCACAGATGCGCCCTGCGTGGAAGCCTGTCCGATCAAACCTGTAAAGGCCATCCGCAAAGACAAAGAGAGTAATGCCATTGTCTTTACAGATGAAAAGCTCTGCCTGGGCATCAAATGCAACAAGTGTATTGAAGCCTGCCCGCCGCAATACCTGCGCTACCACCCTGACACCGGATTTCCCATGTTCTGCGACCTGTGCGGCGGCGACCCGCAGTGCGTGAAGGCCTGTGCCCGCCAATCCAAGGAAACAGGGGAAGTACTGCGCTGTGACACCCAAGTGGCCGGCGTACACCGCAGTTTCCGTGAAGTCACTCCCGACGAAGCCGTAGAAGGGCTCATCAAATCCCTTTACTATCCCAATGTTGAAGGCGAGAGGAGGTAAGCGGACATGACAGCACCAAAAGGTGGACATTTTGGCAGAATTTTGGATATCAACCTCACCAGCGGCGAAGTGAAACCCCGTACTTATGACGATGAACTGGCCCGCAAGTTTATTGGCGGCACCGGTCTTGCCACCTATTTTTTGTATACGGAAGTCCCCAGGGGCACAGATCCTCTTTCTCCCGCCAATCTGCTCATTTTCTCCTCCGGCCCCCTGTGCGGTACAGAGTGCCCCGGAGCCAGGCTTTCCGTCAACTTCAAAAGCCCTATTTCCGGCGGGTTGGGCAATTCTTACGTGGGTGGAGCCGTCACTTCCGAACTCAAATGGGCCGGATGGGACATGGTCATTATTCGGGGCAAGGCCCCGCGCCTTTCTTATATTTCGGTAAAAAACGACATTGTGGAAATCCGGGACGCCAAAAAAATGGCGGGCAAAGACACCTATGAAACCGAAGAAATGATCAAGGAGGATCTCAAGGATCCGGATGTGAAGTGTCTGGTCATCGGCCCGGCGGGCGAAAACAAGGTGCCCATGGCCTGCATCATTTCCGAACGTTTCAAGGCCGCCGGACGTCTGGGCGGAGGCGCAGTCATGGGGAGCAAAAACCTGAAGGGTTTCGCCGTTCACGGAACCGGCTTCGTACCCATTGCCGACAAGGACGCCTTCCACAAGGTAGCGGGCGAAGCCCTGGAGCTTTGCGCCGCCAACGACCGCGCCCCTGGTTTCCGCCAGTTTGGCACGGCAATTTCTCTCGATCAGAGCGGCTGGCTGGATAACTGCCTGGCCACGAAAAACTACCAAACCTCCTACTACCCGGACGTACAGGGCATCGGCTCGGAAGAAGCCTCTCGTACCTTCTGGCAGAAGCATGCGGCCTGCACCGGTTGCCAGATCCACTGTATGAAGGTCGGCGTGTTGCGCGGCACGGAAGAACGCGACGGACTCATCGCCGAAGGGCCGGAATACGAATCCGGAGTCATGGAGGGCTCCAATATTGGCCTGTCCAGCCTTGATGAAGTTATGCCGCTTATCGAACTGTGCGATGCGCTGGGCATGGATAATATCGGCGCGGGCAATGCGGTTTCCTTCGCCATGGAACTTGCGCAGCGAGGTATCCTTACCCCGGATGATCTGGACGGCATAGACGCCAATTTCGGCAACTATGAAGCCGCCACACAACTGTTTGAAGCTATTGCCTACAAAAAAGGGAAGGCTGGAGAATTACTGGGTATGGGCACCTATGCCATGGCCAAGAAAATTGGCGGCGACGCGGAAAAGTATGCTGTCATGGCCCGTAAGCAGGGCTTTGCCGCCTGGGATCCGCGCGGGGCCAGGCACATGCTTCCCACTTACGCCCTTGGCCCTCGCGGCGGTGTACACACCGATGGCGGCAACCCCCAACAGATTGCCGAGCGCGTGGTCAGCAGCTCCTGCTGTCTGTGTTACTTTGTGCCCGGAGCCTGGCGCACTCGAGCCAACACGATGATCGCCGACATGCTGAATACCCTGTGCGGCTGGAATATCACTCCCGAGGAATACAGCCTGCTCGGCAAGCGTATTATTACCCTGCAGCGCGCCTACAGTCACCGAGAAGCGGGCGACAGCCGCGCGAACGATACCCCGCCGCCGCGCGTCTATGAACCTCTGCCCGAGGGACCGAAGGCCGGAGCCAAGTGGACGCCGGAAGAGGTCAAGAAGATGCAGGACGACTATTATGCCTTCTTCGGCTGGGATGATACCGGTGTGCCTACGGAAAAAACCCTCAAGGATTACGGTCTGGATTTCTGCCTGGACAGTCTCAAATAACAATCTGGGGAGCGGGGTGCTCGCACCACGCTCCCCAGATTGTTACTGCCCCTTCAGGAAGGGGGGTCACCGCCCACCGGCAGTAAGACGCCGGGCGGAATAGTATAAAAACGCTCGTTTTACGGCGCGGCAAAGCCGCGACCTACTCGCAGTTTCCGAGGCTGCTGGAAAGTCAGCAGCCTACGGAGCGGGACGCCGGAGGATGCCGCAGGGCAGTACCGATATGTGTCTGCATCCTTTTATATTTGCGGGCCTCCCGCGCCTGTATGGAGGTATGGATGGACGGCAATCGCAGAAAATTTCTTCAAATTGTTGCGGGCGGCATCGTGTCCGGCGGGGTACTAGGCATGTTGCCCCGCGCACGGATCAAACTTCCCCGCCCGCCTGGCGCGCTTGTCGAACCGGAATTCCTTGCCCGTTGCCAACGCTGTATGCGTTGTATTGATGCCTGCCAGCCCACAGCACTGTCGCTTGCCCATCCGGGAGCGGGGTTCGCCGCTATCGGTACGCCGGTGCTTGACTATTCCAAATGCATCCTGTGCATGGAGTGCATCCGCATCTGCCCCAGTGGCGCTCTGGCCAAAGTGGCCAAAGAAGAACTGCACATGGGGCTGGCTGTCATTGAACAATCAAAATGCCTCGCATACCTGAAAAAACGGCGCTGTCAGGACTGTTTCAAGGCCTGCCGGGAACTGAAGGCGATCACTATGGAAAAAAAACGCTTCCCGGTAATCGACCCCGACAAGTGCAACGGATGCGGAGCTTGCGTCCGACGCTGTCCGGAAATGGAAAAAGGCGCTATCGTCGTTGACGTGTCATACGCCAAACGCTTTGAACCGCAGCCGGAACGCTTCATCGCGCGGCTGGAAAGCCGGACGGAAGTAGTGGCCCCCCCCTCTCTTTTCGAATGGTTCCAAAAGCGCTTGATCACCCTTGCCCAGACCTATGGTCTGAAGTGAGGCCATCATGCTTGCATCTGAAGTTCTGTCCACAGGAAAGGACATCCCGCGCGAGGTGCTCGTCATCGGCGGCGGCGTCGCGGGAATGCACGCGGCCCTCAACCTTGCCGGACTGGGTATTCCCGTTGTTTTGGCGGAGCGCAACGCCTGCCTGGGCGGTCAGGTCATGCGTCTCGACAAGCTTTACCCCACAGATCATTGTGCATTCTGTCCCACCTGGTCCATCGCACAGGCCTGCTTCGATTCTCCCTTGATCCTGGTGCTGTTGCATACGGAAGTGACCGGACTGTGCACGGACGGCACATCTGTTGTAGCGGAATTTTCCAGCCTCCCGCCCCTGATTGACCCTGCCCGCTGTCTTTTCTGCGGCGCCTGTCTCTCCGTATGCAAGGAAGGCGCCCTGCTCGCGCGTGATCCGCTCATGACCTGGGACCCGGCGCTTCCTCCCGCCATGCGCGTTGACAGCTCCCGCTGCACCGGCTGCGGAGCTTGCGAAAAGGCCTGCCCGGCACATGCCGTGCACCTGGGACGGAGCGCCCGGAAACACTTTCTGCCGGTGGCAGACGTCATCCACGCCACAGGTTTTACCGAACATGCGCATGGCAGTCCCGAACATGCACCTGAATTTGGCGCGGGTTCGCACCCCGATATCTGTACAGCTATGGAATTTGAAGCTTGGCACGGTGAAAGCCGCACCCTTGCCCCGCTTGTCACCCGCGCGGAAGGAAAGCCTGTCAGAAACATCGCCTTCATCCAGTGTGTGGGAGCGCGCGATGTACGGCATTTGCCGTATTGCGCCGCTGTGTGCTGCATGCACGGCATGAAGCAGGCTCGCTGGGTAAAACGCCGCCAGCCTGAACTCGACGTTGCGTTGTTCTATACGGATCTGCGCGCCCCCGGTTCGGGGCAGGAAGCGTATATCCGCGCCGCAAGAATTGAAGGCGTGCGCTTGCTGCGTTCCCGGCCCGGGTTGGTTCTGCCTGCGCCAGACGGACGCGGCATCGGGGTACGCTATGAAGACCCGGCCGGAGGAAGGGCCGTGGGCGAGCGCTTTGATATGGTTGTGCTCAACGGCGGCCTTGCCCAGTGTCCCCTGCCCGGCGGACGCCAAGAAGACGCCCCGGTCCCTGTGTTGAGCTGCGGCTTTTGTGCCGAACCGGCGGACGTGGCCGGTTCCGTTATTCAGGGCGCGGCTGCGGCGGCCCTGGCGGCGATCAGGCGGCGCTCCGGATATGAACACACCGAGTATGGAGGAGAGCGCTCATGAACGTCTGCCTCTACTGTACCTGCATGGGCCAACTGGCAAAAATCCTGCCGGAAGATGTACTGCGCAACGCCTTGGGACCCAGCATCACGTTGTGCGCGGTAAATTGCCTCTGTGCCGATCCGCCAGACAAAAACATAACAGACCTCGCACGCAGGGCGCGGCGTCTTGTCATCGCGGCCTGCCCGGCTGGAGCGCGCGGCAAACAAGCTCTTGCCAACCTGAACGCCTCCGTTGGCACAAATAATGCCACTCTGGCCGATATCCGCGAAGGCTGCCTCTGGCCCGGAGCAACATACTCTGTGAACGCGCTTGCCGAACAGGCTGCAGATCTGGTGCGCATGCAATTCGCCGCAGCGGGCTTGGCCCTTCCCCAAAGGCTGGAAGCGGAAGCGGCCCAGGCAACACAAAGTGACGTGCTCATTGTAGGCGCAGGCCCGGCGGGTCTGGCGGCGGCTTCCACCCTGGCGGACCTGGGCGTTCAAACGACGCTGGTCGAACGCCGCCCGACAAGCGGCGGCATGCTCAACCAGATTGGTGTGCTTTTTCCTGCGCTGGGCACGCCAGACGGCCTTCTTGCCGGCCTGCCCCTGAACGGAACAGAGCTGCTTACCGATACAAGTGTGGCAGGGCTTCGGCGGGAAAACAATAAATACGCGGCCACACTACGCAAGGGGCAGGACGAGCGCGAAGCCCTTTTCAAAACCGTGATTCTTGCCACGGGCGGGCAACCCGTACTGCCGGGTACGCGCTTCCGCTACAGTGAATTGCAGGGCGTGAGCAGCCAGATGGAACTGGAAAACATGCTTAGCACTGTGGAAAAAGGAACAAGAGACAAAAAAAATTTGCCGGAAGCGGCAGTATTTCTCCAATGTGTCAACGCGCGGGAAGATAGCGCCCCCTATTGCAGCGCTATCTGTTGTCCCAGCGCTGTCAAAAACGCTCTGCGCCTGAAAAAACTCCGCCCCGAGGCGACAATTTCCATCCTGTACCGGCACATGGTCATGCCGGGCATTGCCCTGGAACAGCTTTACCGCAAGGCCATGCAAGAAGGTGTACGTTTTCTGCATATGGAGGACGGCATCTCATTACGGGTTGAAGGAGAAAACCGGGTGGAAGCAGTTGTCGTGCCCGCTTCTCCCGAAAGACCGGAAGAGCGTATTGCAGCCAGGCTTCTTGTCTGTTCAACACCTATCCGGCCCGCACCCGCCACAGAAAAGCTCGTTGCCGGGTTGGGTCTGCGGCTTGACGCCATGCGCTTTGTGCGAGGGCATGAACCAACGCGCCCGCTGGAAACGGATCTGGATGGTGTTTTCGTGTGCGGTTCCGCCCGCTGGCCCGCCTATGTATCGCAAGCTGTGGAGCAGGGGCGGGCGGCGGCGCTTTTGGCCCTGCGCTATCTCACAGAGCGCCGGGCCACCAGGGAAGAAAACCCTGCGGCAGGCTTTTCGGCAGAAATCCGCCCGGAATTGTGCAGCGGCTGCGGCCGCTGTGTTGAAGCCTGCCCGCACAAGGCCTGCCGCCCTGCGGGCAGGGGAAGTGTTTGCATGGTGGATCAGAAATTTTGCCGACGTTGCGGCGTTTGCGCGGCGGTATGCCCGTGCGGCGCGGCCTATCTGCCCGATACTGCGCCCTTAGGGGCCGCAATTTTTGCCGCGCTCGGGCCGCATGTCTACCGACGGGCCGAATTGGAAAGGAGGCATTCATGACGCCGCTTGCAGCGCAACAAGGAAAAATCTGTGTTTTCGCCTGCCGCTGGTGCTCCTTGCTGGGTGCGGAACGGGCGGGCAGGGAGCGTCTGCCGCTTCCGGCCCGGATCCGGGTTGTGCCTGTGACTTGCGCGGGAAGCGTCTCTGCCGACATGGTCATTGCGGCGCTTGCCGGAGGTGCTGCCGGTGTCGCCGTGTTAGGCTGCCATCTGGGCGGATGTCGCCATAACGACGCCAACCGAGACGCCCACGTCCGCCTGCAAACCCTGGCGGAATTGCTGGATGCAGTGGGCATAGATCAAAGGCGTCTGCTCATCTCCTGGGGCACGGCACACGAAGCGGAACAGTACGCCCGTCTGATGCAGGAATTCGCAACCCGCCTGACCAGCCTGGACCGTGTGCCTTCTCCCTCCAAGCCCCGGAATGGAGCTGTTTCCCAAAAGCCGCTTCAGCCTGCACCGGCCCTGAGCCCTGCCAGGCACCCCGCTCCAGCCCCGGAAGAAAATCAAGCCCTTCGCGCACTTGTCGCTCAAGTTCTGGCAAGCCCCGGACAGACTGTATTCGGCCTGCAAAAGACGACGGCAGGTATTATTCCGGCCTTGTTCACCGCCGCGTCCGATCTTGAAACGCTTGTGGCCGGACCCAAATACCCTCTGGCTAAAAGCTTTGCCCGTATCCTGCGGGACAACTTGCCAGAAGCCGCGCCGGAATCTCCGGCCAAATCCTCCGACGGGGGCGCAAACAAGAACCGGGATATCGCGGACTCGACTCTGCGTGAAGCTGTTCGGGAAGCGCTCCCACCGGATGTATTGCCCGACATGCCGCATGTGGCTTGCCGGGCCTGCGACGCAAGGGCATTACGCGAACTGGCCTGCATGCAGCAATTTCCCGAACAAGCGCTCTCGTTTATCCGTATCCCCTGTTCGCCCGAGCAGATCTCGGCCTGCGGCTGTACCCGCCCTGACTGGCCGGACGCAGAGCAGAACAGTCCGAATGTTCAAGGGGGAGTACAAACGCCAGTGAATGGACAAAACGCGGCAAATTCCCCGCTTGTCCCCTTGCTTTTCTCCAATTCGTTGGTTCATGCGGAACACTGGCAGACACATTTCATGAATTGTACCCAGTGTCATTGGTGCCGTGCGGCCTGTCCGGTCTGCGTCTGCCCATCCTGCACGCTGGACGGGGAAAGTGCCCTGCCCGCAGGGCTGCCTCCGCCCTCGCCGCTAGGCTATCATCTCACGCACGCCATGCACATCGCGGACAAATGCGTCGAATGCGGAGCCTGTCAGGACGCCTGCCCCCAAGGACTTCCCTTGCTGGCGCTGCACCGTGCTGCCGCGCACAGCCTGCGCAAAACATACGGATATGAATCCGCCCGAAAGATTCCTTCTCCTTTCCTGCGGGCGCGCGCGGAAGCGGCCGACGTGCCGCAATGGCTGACCACCCCCAAAATACCCGGCATGGAAAAAACGGATAAGGAAATACCCGATCCCGACAAATCAGGAGGTCGCCGCGCATGAACGTCCAGCTATCTTCCGACGCTCTTGCCCGCAGCAGGGCAAACCTGTGCATCGAATGCGGCAAGTGCGTCGCACTCTGCCCAATGGCGGAAACCTCTCCCGGCTTTTCCCGAAGCATGTCCCCCCGGGGTATCGTTCAGCAATTTTTACGCGGTACGCCCGTTTCGGACATGCCAGGAGTGGCCGCCTGTCTGCAATGTGGCACCTGTTCGGCAAGTTGCCCGGCAGGAGTGGATGCAGCAGGGCTTATCGCCGAACTTCGCGCGCTTCAGCCCTTTCCGGTTCAGCGTTGTGCCGCTTGCGGCACCCCCCTCCTGCCGGGCGACGCCGCAAACTATCTGAAAATAACAATCAACCGGGGCTTTGAACGACTTCTCGACTATACCGCTCTTTGTCCGAGGTGCCGACGTCAGGCTTATATACGCAATAACAGTTAGAACAGTTTAACATGAGAGCAATTTTACTTTGAAATTGCTCCCGGAGTCGAGTGTAACGAGGCTCCGTCGCGACGCCGGAGCAGCCGCAATTCACTTGCGGCATTGAGCTCCGGTGGAGGCGTGAAACTTGTGAGTCAGAACATCGTGTCCTAGTCATGTATAATCTTAAAGTTAAACTGCTCTAAAATGATACGTATTCGGGGCACGATGTTCTGGTTTGCAGGTTTCACGCCACCAGAAGCAACACGCCCGGGGGGATGCACCATGTCCAACACTCTCGCCAGTAAGCTCGAACGAATGCGCGATCTTTTTCCGCCCTTCAGGGCCTCCGGACGCGCAGTACGATCCGGCCCCGGTGTGGTATTCGACCCCGCCAAGTGCACCGGCTGCGGTATCTGTGAAAGCGTTTGCGCGGGCAAGGGATTGCAGCCGCAAGGCGGCGCACGTACTCCGAGAATCCGCGTCCTGCGCGACGAGTGCGCAGGAACGAGCTTTACCGTCCTATGCCAGCATTGCCTTGACCCCTTGTGCCTGAAGACCTGCCCCACCGGAGCGATTTCCAAGGGCAAGGACGGCGTAGTACGCATGGACAAACGCCTGTGCGTCAACTGCGGCCTGTGCATCGCGGCCTGCCCCGAAGCCGCGCCGCGCCGCGTGGAGGGCGAAGCCGGAGCAATACTCGGGCCACCAGGGGCGGCGGGAGCTGTGGTCAAGTGCGATCTGTGTGAAGGATCGCCCGCCTGCGTTGAAGCCTGTCCGCACAAGGCGCTCTCCTACACCAAGGGCAGACGTCCGCGCTGGTTGGCCTTTGTACGCTGGCCGGTGCAGATGCTCTCCTTCCTCCTGCTGGTAGTTGTCCTGGTGGGCAGTGTATGCTCCCTCAACATCGCCACACTGGATCTGGCTTGTCCCTTCGGAGTGCTGCAAAACGTTTTTTCCACCAAGGCCATTCTCCTGACCGCGCTTGTTTCCGGCTTGTTGCTCATAGGGCTGGCCTTTGTGCTGGGCAGGGTCTTCTGCGGCTGGATGTGTCCCTTCGGATTCATCCTTGATTTGGCGGATCTTATTCTTCCCCGTCGACTTTTCCGGCTTCCCTCCTTTGTGCGCAACCGGCTGAACAAATACGGCGTGGGACTGGGCGGCATGGCCATAGCCGGAACTGCGGGCACACAGGTATTCTGTACCGTGTGTCCCATCGGCGCAGTATGCCGTTCTTACGGATTCAATTCCATTATGAGCGGTGCGGAAACTGCTATCATTCCCGCCATCGCATTGCTGGATGGTAGCGAAAAGCGCACATGGTGCCGCTATCTGTGCCCGGTAGGCGCCTGCTTCGCACTTGCGGCGAAATTCGGCCTCGTACGCGTCGATATCGGCGCACCCCGCTGCAAAAAATTCTCCTGCATGCGCTGCGCCTCGGTCTGCCCCATGGGTATCATTCCCGAAGAACAATTGGTGCAGGGCATCAGCCCCAAAATCGACATGAGCGAATGCATTCTGTGTCTGCGTTGCGTCAGCGCCTGCCCGCACGGCGCGGCTTCCGTCCGCTTTGTCTGGCAGAAGCCACGGATCGTGCCCGGCAAGCTCCCCGTGCAGCTCTGCGCCGCACAGACTCAAAGGGGAAAAATATGAGTGCTTTTTTTGCTGATTGTATGGCGCTTGCGGATCTCGGTTCAGGAAGCTCAAAACGCCTCCCTTTGCCCTGCGGTTGCTCCGAAACCCAAAGCTTTGAGGCGGGGACAGGCTCCCTTGCTGCACGGATTGCAAAACATTTTCCCGATGCGCTGGTTTTTGCCGTCGGCCCCCTGACCGGTACGCTCGCTCCGGCCGCCTGTCTGCTGACGTCCTGTTTGCCAGGGGCTGCGCTGCTTTCCTTGAATGGGCACAGCGGCATGGCCCTTCGGCGTTGCGGGTTGGACGCTCTGGTACTGACCGGAAGCGCGAACACCCCTCTCGGCATCAGGGTAGACGAACGCAGCGTCAGTTTTTTCTCACTTGACGCCGAAACGAACGTCCCCAAGCTGCGGACTGAAATCTTGCACCAATCCGCCGCGCGCGACAACGACCCGGCCCTGATTCTTGCAGGGCCAGCAGCCTTTGCGCACAATCAGGCCGCCTGCATCTGTCTTGAAACTGGCCTTGTTTCATATTCCGTGCCGCTGGCCACCGCCATGGCCGCGCGCAACCTCGCGGGTATCAGCCTTGACGGCGCACGGCCTTTCGCTTCCCCCGTGCCGCTCAAAAATCCTGCCGCTCAGAAATCTCGGGCGGAGCTGCTGACGCGATCCACCTTGCTTGCTGTCTGTAAGGCCGCCCGCAAAAAATATTCCGGTGCAAAGTCACTCACACCCGGACGCTCACTTGCCTGTTTCGGCTGCCCCTGCCCTTGCGGATTCTGGCTTCCCCTGCCGTCCCGAGGAGAAAAGCGCCATGTGGCCTGTACCTCCCCGGCGGGGCTGGCCGGCTTGCTTGAAACCGGGGCGGCTCCGAACCGGATCGCGGAAATCTTTGCACTATGCGACAGCTATGGAATCGATCCGGCGCGTATGACGGAACTGGTCCGGCTCGCGGTTCTGCCGGAATCTCTGGAGGCTTTCCCAACCTTCACAGCAGAAGAGGAAGCAAAAGACAGCATAGCAGGTGCGGGGGCAAATCCACTCGCCCCAACTTCCGCGCGGGAAGAACTTGGCCGGGATCTGGGCGTTTGCCCTTTCTTTCTGAAACGCCAGCCCCGACTAAAAGACACTGATCTACTGGCCTGTCTTGCCGCTGGTGAGACAGGCCAAAACAACGTCCAGCCATCAACGGCGGCAGTATCGGCCTGAAGTTCAGCCCGAACGCCGGAGAGGTACACCCCTTGGATATATCGGACGTATCGGACGCATCACTTCCCCTGTATTGGGAAGAGGCGTACAGCGCGCGGGAACGGAACGAGGTCTATCGCTTCCGGTACAACTGCTATTTCGCAGCCAGAGAGCACCTGCCGGGCACGGATCATGCCGCACGCAAAGTCGTTCTGCCGCACGACGCACGCTCCACGCATTATCTGGCGCGAACGGGCGATGGCAAACTGGCAGCGGTGGGCACCGCCACCCCGGCCACAGACCTCTCATTGTATCCGGAATGGCGGGTTCTGCTGGAGTTGCCCCGGCTCGCCCTCCTTGCTCCCCGGCTGGTGGTCATTTCACGAGTCATCCTTGGGGAAGAACACCGGGGAAGCACTGTATTCGGCCGCTTCTGCCTGCATATGGCAAAGGAATGCGTGGCAAAAGGCTTTCACTATGCCGCGCACTACTGCGCTCCGGCCCTTGTCCCCCTGTATGAACGGATGGGGTACCGCCTGTATGGAAAAGGCAGGAACCTGAGCGGAGGAGGACCGTTTCGCCTGCCCATGTTGTTGATTGCAGGTGATATAGAGTACATGCGGCGGCTACGCTCTCCGTTCTGTGAATTAAAACAGTATCTGGAAGAGGAGAATCGTTGCTCACAAGTGGAAAAAGCTCTGGCTCTTTGCCCGGAACTGAACTGCGTTCCCCTGTGTGCACTTGCAGGAGAGGAACGGCGCAATGCCTTGTTCTCGGCCTGCCCGGCTCTTGCCTCGACCGATCCCGCACTGCTGCGCAGACTGGAGCGAGGATCAATATTCGCCCTGGCCGCCAAGGATGTGCTTACCCCGGCAGGTGAGAACGAAGGAACGTTCATGCTCCTTTCCGGCGGGCTCCGGGCCGGAGAAAAACGCTTTGCGCCCGGTTCCGTGGCAGGGAGCGGCGCGGGGACCTCCGACACGTCCCTTGTCGTACCTCTGGTCGCGGAACATCCTTCGACCGTTTTGTTCTTTTCCCTGCCGGAGAAGCTGAAGGAGAACCTATGAGCATGTGGAACGCGCTTGTGGATCGGGAAACAGGCTTTCGCCTGTTTTCCCAGGAACTGCTCGCCGCCGTAAAAAAATGCAAAACCCTTGTCATCGGCTGCGGCGGTAACGGCGCCGTGCTTGATTTACTCGTACGCACCGGGTTCACCTCGTTCGGACTGATCGACGACGACGTGGTGGAAGAAACGAATCTGAACCGCCTGCCCTTTACGCGCGAAGCCATCGGCCTTCCCAAGGTGGAAGCCTGGCGCGCCCACTTGGCGGGCATTAACCCTGAAGTCTCTGTTCAGGGTTGGCGAAAAGCTCTTGCCAGGCATGACGGAGCCTGGCTGACGGAGCTTTTGCGCGGCGAAGGATGGGGAGTCAACACGAACCCCGTGGATATCGTCTTTCTCGGCACCACGGATCCAGAGGCGAATTTGGTGGCCGGCCGCGTATGCGCGAAAGAACAGGTGCGTATGATCATCGGCCCCGCCTCTTCCGGTAGCTGGGTTGTGGGAACCTTTGTCCACGACGACGGCGTAACGCTGGAAGGACTGGCGGCCTTCGATACTGAAGGCACGCCGCTTGAAGATATTGATTACGTGGCGATTCGCCCGCTGTACGCAAAAGCATTGAACTACCCCGGCCGGGCAGACAAGCTGAGCCCCGGCGTGGACGCGGCCATGCACGAAGGCCGCCTTGCGGCGCGCTCCTGCGGTATTTTTGTGCGTATGACCAACGCCGCCATGACCTTTGAAGCAGTAAAAAATGTCGCCGAAATGCAGGGACTGCCGCTGGACGGCACCCGGATCACACGCCTGCCC
>JAEXGX010000190.1 GCA_023450535.1 Pseudomonadota bacterium
TTGCGGTAAGTCTCGACCCTACTCCGGACGCGGTTTCCGCCGCCCTTGAATCGGGCGCGGATATGTTGCTTACGCATCATCCCTTGACGCTTTCCCCTCGCTTTCCCGATCGTCTGGATGCTTACCGGCAGACGCTGGCGTTGCTCCTGACCCATGACATGCCGCACTATGCCGCGCATACGTCATTGGATGCCAACCCTTTCGGGCCTTCTGCCTGGTTGCCCGATGACTTGGGGCTGACCGGGCGAAGCACGTTGGAAGCTACGGGTATGGCGCGTCTGCCGGATGGCCGCGAAATCGCCGGAGGTTTCGGGTGTGTGGGCGATCTGCCGGAAGCTTTTGCTCCGGAAGCCTTTTTTGTGAAACTGGGGCAGTTCTTGTCTTTCAGCCCTGCATTACGCGTCAGCCTCATAGGCACTCCTCCCGAACGCATTCGTCGCGTAGCGCTGTGTACCGGATCCGGTTCTTCCCTGGCGGAGGCAGCTTTCCGGCAGGGTGCGGATATCTATATCACTGGAGATTTCAAGTATCACCCCGCCCTTGACCTGGCCTGGATCGATACTGGTGCCCCGCGTCCTTTTGCCGTTCTGGATGTCGGCCATTTTTCTTTGGAAGAAGAAATGATCAGGCGTTTCGCATCCCTGATTCGGGAGCGCGCGGACGGCCTGCGCGTCAGCTTCATTCCGGGGCGCGATCCTTTTGCGTCCCTTACTCTGACTTCTGAGCCCACGGAGGTATCATCGTGAATACGCACATCGAACGAATCCGCAAACTGGTTGCCCTGCAACATGTGGATGACGACATTTACGCTATTGAGCAGGAATTGAAGACGGCACCTGAAGAAGTGGAAGATCTGGCCCGCCGCTTTGCCGAGCAGGAAGAACAGCGCAACCGCATTCTGGACAAACTCCAGCACCTCCGTGAACAGCAGAAGCGTATAGAGCAGGATCTCGAAGGTGAATCTTCCCGCATCAAGAAGAGCAAGAGCAAGCTTATGCAGGTGGAAAACGACCGCGAATACCAGGCCGTGGTGCGTGAAATGGACAACATGGAGCGCCAGAGCCGCGGCCGTGAAGAAGATCGCATGGTCATTCAGGAGGAAATCAACCTCCAGGAGGGCAACCTGCGGGATATGGACGAAAGTTGGGGCATACTCAAGGCTGAACTGGAAGTTAAGCGCGAAAATCTTGATACCCGCCTGGAAGAGGCGCGTACAAAATACGCCTCTCTGGAAAGGCTGCGTAGCGACACCTGTGAGGAAGTGCCGGAACCGGTGCTCAAGCGCTATGAATTCATCCGCCGCCGCCTCAATCACCCTGTCATCGTGCCGGTGGACAGTGGTGTGTGCAGCGGCTGCCATATCGCCATTCCGCCCCAGGTGTTCATCGAACTTCAGCGCGGCAAGCAGATCTTGAGCTGTCCCAACTGCCAGCGCCTTATTTACTGGGATCAGCATTTCACTGATCCTGTGAGCAAGCCTGACCCCAAGCCCGTGCAGCATTTCTTTGAAGAAGAAGGGGAATAGGCGGTGAAATCATGCGCCTGCCAGCATGTTCCGGCGGGCGCTGCATGTTTCGGGAGCCGGACGGGCCGTCGCCGCGCGTATTCACGCGGGGAGGAAAGTCCGGGCTTCACAGGGCGGGATGCCGGATAACGTCCGGGAAGAGCGATCTTCGGCAAGCGCAACAGAGAGCAGACCGCCGTCGCTATGACGGTAAGGGTGAAAGGGTGGTGTAAGAGACCACCGGCTGCTGTGGCGACACGGCAGGCCAGGCAAGCCCCATCCGAAGCAAGACCAAATAGGGAAACCGATCGGCCCGATCTCAGGTTTCCGGGTAGGTTGCTTGAGGGCGCGGGTAACCGTGCTCCTAGAGGAATGACGGCCACTTCGCTTCAGGGCGGAGAACAAAACCCGGCTTATAGTCCGACTCCCGAATCTTTTTTGCGGAAATGTTCCGCTTTATACCGGGGCGACAGACGCCTCGACCTGACAGATGACAAACCCCGCTTTGCGGAGTTTGTGCCGTCTAAGCCGCAAAGCGGCTTAGACGGTAATGCCCGAAAATCGCTCGCTTTACGGCGCGGCACAGCCGCGATCTGCTCGCAGTTTTCGGGTTGCTGACTTTATCAGCAGCCTCGCCGGGGCGACAGACGCCTCGGCTTTTTTATACGAGGGCCGTCACGTTCGTGTATCTTCATGCCTCTAGCGCAACACGGCGGTTCTTCAACCGAAAGGCAGAAGCGCCATGTCAGAAATCACGACAGAATGCTGGTCCGTTTTGCTGGCGGCCGGGCGCGGGGAGCGCATGGCCGGGGCCTGTGCCGCGCAGGGCGTTGCGGCCAAACAGTTTCTCTCTTTTAAGGGTGTGCCCCTCTGGTGGCATTCCGTCGTCGCTCTGGCTGCTGCTCCGCTCATGCGCGGCATTGTGCTCGTCTTTCCTCCCGATATTCTGGAAGAAGCCCGAAGAGAGGCAGAATCTCTTGTTGAACGGCGGCATCCCGGAGTCCCGCTGCTTTTTCGGGCTGGCGGCCTTCGCCGTCAGGATTCCGTGCGCAACGGGCTGGATGCCTTGCCTTCTTCCTGCAATGTGGTGTTGGTGCATGACGCCGCGCGTCCTTTTCTCACTCCGGCTCTGGTGACGCGCACGGCCTTTCCGTTAGTGGAGCGCGGCGATATTGACGGTGTGATTCCCGGCCTGCCGCTTACAGACACGATCAAGGAAATTTCACTGGCGGATTGCGGAGCTCTGGCGGCGCGCACGCCGGATCGCGCTCTGTTGCGCGCGGTGCAGACGCCGCAGGCTTTTCGGTCTGACGTGTTGCGCCTTGTCCATGCAAGAGCCGAAACTGAAGGCTGGGAAGTAACGGATGACGCATCACTTCTTGAGCGTTGCGGGCGCGCCGTACTGATTGTGGACGGCGATGAGGGGAATCGCAAAATCACGCGCCCGGAGGATCTGGATATGTTACGCGAAAGAGAGGAAAGACTGCCTTGCTGCGGCTGGGGCTATGACGTTCACCGCTATGGAGGGAACAGACCCTTGCGTCTTGGCGGCATGGCTATTCCCTGCTCGGAAGGGGCGAACCTCGGCATTGTCGCGCACTCAGACGGCGATGTGCTGTTGCATGCGCTCATGGACGCCATACTTGGCTGCATGGGCGGAGGAGATATCGGCCGCCTCTTCCCCGACAATGATCCCCAATGGGAGAATGCGTCGTCGTCTCTTATGCTGGAGCAAGTGCTGGACAGGGCGGCGGAAGCCGGTGTGCGGGTGGTGCACGCCGATTTGACTGTCATTGCTCAGAAACCGAAATTAGCGCCGTATGCCGGGGAGATTGTCCGTAATGTGGCCCGATTACTGCGGCTGGCTCCCGAACAGGTCAATTTTAAGGCGACCACGGAAGAAGGGATGGGATTCACCGGGGATCTCAAGGGTATCAAGGCCGCAGCTATGGTCATGGCCCTGCGCGGATAGAGCAATTTCACTTTCAACCGGAGTCAGATGCTTCCATGATAGCTGCCGAAAAACCTGCCGATATCCGAATAATTGAAGACAACACGGGAAAGCTGGTTGATCTCGAGATCCTCCGCTCTGACGCGCAGCCTTTGCGCATGCTCGGCCCCGGCGGCCCCGCGCGGGAAGAGGCGGTGCTTGCTCCGTTGGAACGGGCCGGGAACATGGTTCTTCCTGTGCTGATCGGGCTGGGCATGGGGCATGGCCTGCGCGCGCTGCTGGCCCGCCATGACGGCCCGGTAGCCGTGGTGGATAAAGAGCATGCGTTGGTGGAACTTGTTCAGCCCGGCATTGCCGGGCTGCTGGAAGACCCTCGAGTGCTGTTTGTGGAGGGAAAACCCGGCGAGGAAGGCGTGACGCAGACGCTGAAGGAGCTTACCCGCTGGCAGGAATCCTGTGGCGGAATGCCCCTTTTTTCCCTGCCGCATCCCTTCCACATGCGTTTTGATCGAGCATGGTATGGCGCTTTGCGCGAGCGATTGGAAAACAGCCGTAAGTTCGATTTTTGGGGCAAGGCCCGTCAGCCGCGCTTTCGGGACAATGTTCCACGGCTGCTTTTAATTACCAGCCGTTATTTTCTTGTGGGAGAAGTGGCAGAAGCCTGTGAACGGATTGGTGTGCAACAACGCACCCTCACTCTGGAGAATGATGAGATTTCCAGTGAAGAGTTCGTCAAGGCTTTACTGCGCGAAGCGTTGGAGTTCCGGCCCGACGCGGTGCTTACCCTGAACCACCTCGGCGTGGATCGCGAAGGTATTCTTACCGAACTTCTGGCAAAGCTGGAACTCCCGCTCGTTTCCTGGTTTGTGGACAATCCCCACCTGGTGCTTCATTTATACCGGGGGCTGTCCAGCCCCTGGCTGGCGATATTCACCTGGGATCGGGACAATATCGCTTCACTTCGGGAACAGGGCTTTTCCCATGTTTTCCATCTTCCCCTCGGGACAGCACCCGCGCGCTTCCGCCCGGATCTGAAACCGCTGGAAGGATTGCGCGCGCCAGTGTCCTTTGTGGGCAATTCTATGGTTCACAAGGTGAGCAAGCGCATGGAAAAAGGGCATCTGCCCGCTGCATTGTTGCGGAATTATCGCGAAGTGGCCGGAGCTTTCGCCCGTTCATCAGAGCGTTCTGTGCGCGATTTCATTCTGTCCCTTTCGCCAGAACTGGCAGCGTCCTATGACAACCTTCCGGATATGGAGGCCCGTCTGGCCTATGAAACCATGCTGACCTGGGAATCCACCCGGCAGTACCGGGCCGCGTGCGTTCATGCCCTGTTTGATGTCCCGCAGGGCAATGAAAAAGGACAAGGGAAGGACGTGAAGCCACTTATTATCGGGGACGACGGCTGGAAAATCAATTTCCGGCATGAGCGCCGCCCCTGGCGCTGGCATCCTCCTCTGGCCTATTATGACGAACTGCCCAGGCTGTACCCGGCCTGTGATATCAATTTCAATACGACAAGCATGCAGATGAAGGGCGCTGTCAATCAGCGGGTGTTCGACGTACCTGCCGCAGGAGCGTTTGTACTTACCGACTGGCGGGAACAAATGGACGAACTGTTTGAGCCGGGGAAAGAAATTATCTGCTACCGTGAACCTGGTGAAGTGCCGGAACTCGTGCGCTGGTGGCTTGATCATCCTGACGCGCGGGGTAAGATTGCCTCCGCCGGGCGGAAGCGTGTGCTGGCCTGCCATACCTGGGAGGCCAGACTGCAAAGTATGCTCAAGACACTGAAAGAAGTGTTCGGAGCCCGTTGAGTGCTCGGGCAGATCCCTGGCAGAATTTTAAAGAAGCCTACAGGGGAGTCTTTTTTCGTCAAGTTGATTTTTTTGACTTCGCAAAAAATCTATGCCGTCCGTGTTTGACGGAAGAGGTCGCCATGAGTGAGAGTTGTTCTATCTGCGGAAAAAAGTTTTCCGGGTTTATGTCAGTAAAAAATGTGTGCGACAGCACAAAGCGAGATTTCGCGGCATATGGGAAGGACGTTTCAGATATCTGCGAAAAATGCTGTTCAGACTTCAAAGAAAGCTTGCTGAAAGAAATTGAGGAGCAGAAAGATGAACTCGCAGAACGTATTGAAGAAACTAAAAATGCACTGATTAATGAAATTTCAGTTTCCACCATTCCCCATGATCACAAATGGGATGACAAGATAAAAGGTATGGTGACAGGATATTCGGTTATCGGCACAGGCCCTATAACGGAAATAACATCAGCGTTTACTGACT
>JAEXGX010000024.1 GCA_023450535.1 Pseudomonadota bacterium
AAATCATCCCCCTGCATGTGGCCAAGGGCGCGGATCTGCGTTCCGCCTACGACTACACGGCCTCCGGCTGCGCGGAAATCCGCATGCCCAATCTGGACACCATGACCAGCGCAGGTTGCCAGGTAAACCTCGGAGCCGCACTGGAAATGACCCTGCGCAACGGGCGCATGAAAAAGCACGGCGATACGCTCATGGGGCTGGAAACGGGCGACCCACGCAATTTCACCTCCTGGGAGGAATTCTGGCAAGCCTACGTGGCCCAGCAGACCCATCTTATCAAATACGCCTACCTTGATCAGATGATTATCCATCAGGTGCGTGGACGTCATTTCGCCGGACCGCTGTCCTCCTGTCTGCATGATCTGTGCATGGCATCCTGCATGGATCTGCATTGCAGCGGACACATTCCCGGCGGGATTGAGCTGGGCTTTTTCGATGTCATCGGCTTCGGCACGCTGGTGGATTCCCTGAGCGCGATCAAAAAGTTCGTATTCGAGGAAAAGCGTATCACCATGGATGAACTGATCCGCGCTCTGGACTGCAACTTCGAGGGCATGGAACCCCTGCGCCGCGTTCTGACCTCCGCGCCCCGCTTCGGCAATGCCGACCCCTATGCCGACGCCATCGGCAAGGCCGTGGATCGTACAGCACAGGATTACTGCCGCAAATACATGGCGGAAACCGGGCTGCATATTGACATTCGCACCGTGTCCGTCACCGCCAACGTGCCACACGGCAAGGAAGTTGGCGCACTGCCCAACGGCCGCAAGGACTGGATGCCTCTTTCCGATGGTTCTTCTCCGGCCCATGGCGCGGATGTGAAAGGCCCCACTGCCACGCTGATTTCGCAGTACCACAGCAAGAACTGGGACTACAGCGAACGCGCCGCACGCCTGCTGAACATCAAGTTCTCGCCCAAATGTCTGGAGGGTGAGGACGGTTCCCTCCGTCTGGTCAGCTTCATCCGTGCCTTCTGTGATCTCAAGCTGTGGCATCTCCAGTTCAATGTTATCAACAAGGAAACCCTCGTCGCCGCGCAGGACGACCCCGAACGCTACAAAGGCCTGATCATCCGTATCGCCGGGTACAGCGCTTATTTCACCGAACTGTCGCGCGACCTTCAGAACGACCTCATTGCCCGTACCGAACATGAGTCGATATAGGGGATAAAAGGGGATGCATGCGGGGGAAAGCCCTCCCCCGCGCCCCCCCTCTCTTTCAAAAACTTTTTATTTCTGCGGAATACTCGCCCGCTCTCTCCTCCCCGAACGGAGCAACCATGTCCTCATACACCGCCGTTACCGGCCTCGTCTTCAATATCCAGAAATATTCCGTCCATGACGGCCCCGGCATCCGTACCATTGTCTTCTTCAAGGGATGCCCCCTGCGCTGTCACTGGTGCAGTAATCCCGAATCCCAGAGCCTGAAAGCGGAACTCGGCTATAACCGGGACAAATGCCTGCTCTGCGGTGCCTGCGTCCGTACCTGCCCGGAAAACGCCCTGACTCTGACGCCCGAGGGCGTACGCATCAACCACACCCGCTGCAGTATGGAAGAACTCTGCGCCCGAGCCTGCCCGGCGGAAGCCCTCACCGTGTACGGCAAACACCGTACCGTGGAAGAAGTGCTGGACGAAGTGGAACAGGACAGTGTTTTCTATGCCCGTTCCGGCGGCGGCATCACCTTAAGCGGCGGCGAAGCGCTGGCTCAGCCCGAATTTGCCCTCGCCCTGCTGTGTGAAGCCCGCAAGCGCCGTATCCATCGAGCACTGGAAACCTGCGCCTTTGTATCCGAAGAAACCATGCTTCGCGCTGCCGAGCTGCTGAACTATCTGCTCATCGACATTAAATGTCTGGACAGCGCAAAGCACAAAATCGGCACCGGCGTGCCCAATGAGTGCATTCTCTCCAATATCCGGGCTGTGCGCGCCGCTTTTCCCGGACTCCCGATCCATATCCGCACTCCGGTAGTGCCCGGCTACAACGATAACGAGGAAGACATCCGGGCTATTGCCGAATTTGTGAAGGAAACAGGCTGCGCCCGCTATGAACTGCTGGCCTATCACCGTTTAGGAGAACAGAAATACCGTTTTCTCGGGCTGGATTACCTGCTGGGCGACCAGGAGCTGAACGAAGGCCGCTTTGAAAACCTGAAAATCCTTGCCGCTTCCCTCTGCCCTCCCCCATCCGAACGGGGAATGGCCTGACCCCGAACAACAATATATTCCGCCCCGCTTCCAACAATCTGACAAAACCAGAAAAGAAAAATGACGGGCAAGCCCATCCCCGTCGGGCAGGTGGCAAGGGGGGCCTGAGGGCCCCCTTAAGGACTTTATCAGCAATCCGACAAACCTCAATGTGGGGTTTGTTGTCAGGACGGTTTAACGTTAAAATTATACATGACCGGAACACGATGTTCTACCCCGCAGGTTCCACGCCTCAGCCGAAGCTTGGTCCGCTTCCGTGCCTGTACGCCTTACGGACTACAGGCACGGCCCTGCGGGCCGCCCGCCGGGTAGATTCGGAATGATGGAGCCTCACGACTCTTTTAGCCTTTGCATGAAACGCCTTACGAAGAGGGGGCAGAGGTGAATCTCGCGCTCCGCTCGATTCTGGCGACTCCGAAGAGCTTTTCAATTTTGAAATGCTCTGACAACTTTTTGGGGTACCTCCTGGGCATTTCTCCTTTGAAATGCCCTTTGCATTTATACGGACGTATCCATGCAATATACTGAAACGTATTATAAAAATAATTTCCATTATAAGGCTTGCATATACTTCAGCAAAGAACTTGATTTAATCAGTATGATGATGTAATATAAAAAATAACATAACTTATCTTTGTTTATAGTTAGTTATGGCGACCCTATTTTACTTTAACCGTTTTTTATTGTTCCTGTAAAATATATACCGATCCAGGACTATGAGCTTGGGGGTTAACGGAACATGATGCTCTTTTTTAAGGCACACCGCCAAATTACCAGATTTTGTGTCATTCTCTTTTATCTTACTTTTTCCTTATCTTTTTTACCCACTTTCCCCAAGACGTTTTTCCCGCCTGCCTTTGCCCAGAGTATGCCGCAAGTCATCCGGGTAGGCCGTTTCCCTTATGAAGAACAGTTAAAAAAGGATGAAAACGGCAATTATAGCGGATACGGCTTCGACTACCTTCAGGAAATTGCCCGCTATACCGGCTGGCATTATGAATTTGTGGATGCGCCCTGGGATGTTTGCCTTTCCATGCTGGAGCGCGGGGAACTCGATCTCCTGGGTGCCGTGATGCGCTCGCCCGGACGGGAAGCCATCATGGATTTTTCCGAACATGCGATGATCAGCGGTTACGGCGTACTGGCCACTCCGCTGGACAACGCCCTCCTCCCCTATGAAGATTTTCAGGCATTCAATGGCCTCACGGCGGGTGTGCTCAAGGGGAACCAGCATGCCGAAACTTTTTTGGCGTATAGTAAATCTCATGATGTCACCCCGCGTATCCGTTTCTACGATACCCCGGCGGAGATGGATGCCGCGTTGAAAAAAGGCGAAATCAAAGCCATCGTGATGACAAACCTGTTGCGTTCTCCACACCTGCGGATTATTGCGACCTTCGGAGAAAATGACGGATATTTCGTCACCACCAAAGGTAATACCCAGGTCTTGCAAGCACTCAATGAGGCCATGCGCCGGATACGCTTGAACGATCCCTACTTCAACAGCAAGCTGGATCATAAATATTATAACCTGCAAGGCTCCACAGCCATTTCATTTACCCGCGAGGAGCTGGATTTCATCCGGAACTGCCCTCCTATTCCGTGTGCATAT
>JAEXGX010000059.1 GCA_023450535.1 Pseudomonadota bacterium
CCCTCCTCTGGGGAAGGAGACGGCGGAAGTATTGCTCCGCCGGAACCTTCCGAAGCATAACCACCAACAAATGTTGCTCCCTTGAGGGAGTCGATGATGAGCAAAGACGATGACACGCAGGCGGACGCTCCGGCTTTTCCGCTGAACGCCTCCGGCCATGACTGTTTGGATCGGAACAGGGAAGGCCGGGGGGCGTCCGAACAATCCACACCGGAGGGAAAAGTTCCCGAATATCTGGCCAGAGTGGCTCCGGTAACGGTTCCGCCCACCAGAATTCAGGCGTCCCCCGAGCTTCTGGCGGACAACTACCTGTCCCTGCTGGAATCCGTAAGTGAAAGGGAAGCGTTCGACATACTTGAACTGGGACGCTTTCAGCTTGGTTTGCGCAAGCGCATGAGCCGGGAACTTCAGGCCCTGTACGCGGGGCTGTGGAATCTCGCCTTGCGCCGCTCTTTTCCCCATGACTATGAGGAAATCTTCCAGACCTGGCTTCAGCGCGAAGGCGCAAAGCTTTCCACCCGCCGCAGAGAAGAACGGGAAGAGCGTATTCTCCAGTATGTGGAATCCCTCCGGCAGTACGGCGACACGGACTTTTCCGAGTTAAGCCGCCATATCACAGGCCTGCTGGAGGTGGACGAAGTGCGCGCCAAGCGCATCTCTTTTGGCATGGCGCTTTATATCCGCCGCATCTATACGTACTTCTTCGATCATCTGCTCTGAAGATCCGCCCGGTTTTCCGGCCTGCAAAAAGGAAACATCATGCCTCAGTACGGCGATTTGGTCATCCTGCTTTCTCCACGCGGCAAACGCCGCATGATGCGCGTCGAGGACGGCAAGGACTGGCACACTCAGGACGGCGTAGTGAACATGGCCGATTTGGCGGCCACTCCCTTCGGCGGCGAAGTGCTCACCTCTCTGGGCGCGCCTTTCCGGGTGCTGCGCCCTCAGCTTTACGATCTGATCATGGGCATCAAACGCCAGACCCAGATCATGTACCCCAAGGATATGGGGCTTATCTGCCTCAAGCTCGGTGTAGGCGCAGGCCGCACCATTCTTGAAGCGGGTTCCGGTTCAGGCGGCTTCACCATCGCCCTGTCCTGGTTCTCCGGCCCCGCAGGCCGCGTACACACCTTCGAGGCACGGGAGGAATTCCACAAGCTGGCCCGGCGCAACCTCACCTGGGCAGGAGTGGGAGACAACGTCTCTCTGCATCTGCGCGACATCAAGGACGGCTTCGGACTGAATGACCCGGATATTCTCAACGGACAAAAGGCTGACGCTCTCTTTCTTGATGTGCGCACCCCCTGGGATTACCTCGATCACGCGCTGGAAGCTCTGACGCCCGGCGCGCCGCTGGCGTTTCTCCTGCCCACAGTGGATCAGGTCGCCAAACTCCTGCTCGCGCTGGAACGCGGCCCCTTTGAAGAAACCGAGGTATGCGAAATTCTTGTCCGCCCCTGGAAACCCGTGCCCGACCGCCTGCGCCCGGCGGATCGCATGAGCGCCCATACCGGCTTCCTCGTGTTCAGTCGCCACCAGGAACGCTCTCCCCTGTGGGACGAACACCTTGTGCTTGGCACCCGTGAACGCAAACAGCACGCCGCGCGCCTTGCCAGGCTGGGACAGGCGGAAGAAACAGAAGAAGTGAGGGAAGAAGATAACCTGAAATAATGCGGGGAGGCTCCGCCTCCCCACACCCCTTCGGCAGGGGCATGATGCCCCTGCACCCTCATGGTGCCGCCGCACCGAGGCGCATGCGCCTCGGTGCGGCGGACGGAAAAACATTTCAAATACGGGGGTCCGGGAACGATAATCGCCCCCGGCGGGGCGCGGGGCGGAGCCACGCCCGCACCCCCTTCGCAAACGCCATGAACATTACACTTCAGAATATTTGCAAATCGTATGGCGGCAAGGACATCCTGTCCGACTTCTCCCTTGACGTGCTGGACGGCATGCGGCTTTGCGTCTGCGGCCCGAACGGCAGCGGCAAGTCTACGCTTATCCGGATCATGGCAGGCGCGGCCCAGGCTGACGCAGGCCGGGTCATCATCCCCCGCGAATGCCGGGTGGGCTATGTGGAGCAGATCCTTGACGATGAAGCCCTGAATACGCCCCTGCTCGCCTGGGTGCAGAGCGCCCTGCCGGATTGGGGTGATTTCTGGACGGAATGGGAAAACGCTCACGCCGCAGGGGATGAAGCCGCACTCGCCCGGCTCATGGCCCGGCAGCACGATCTGGAAGCCCGCTACGGCTATAATCCCGAGCAAAAGGCGCAGACCGTGCTCTCCGGTCTCGGCTTCGACAAAGCGAAATGGGCGCTCCCTCTGGCTCAGCTTTCCGGAGGCTGGCGCGAACGGGCCAAACTGGCCAAGGTGCTCACCGCCGGGGCGGACGTACTGTTGCTGGACGAACCCACCAACCACCTCGATCTGGACGCCGTGGAATGGCTGGAAGAATTCCTGCTGGAGTTCAAGGGAGCCATGGTCTTTGTGGCGCATGACCGTGTATTCATGGACCACGTCGGCACACATATCCTGTACATGGGCGGGAGCCGCCCCCTTTTCCGTAAAGCTACGTTCACCCAGTTCCTGGAGATGCAGGACGAAATCGACGAGCAACGGGAACGGGAAGCCAAACGACTGGCCGAGGAAATCGACCGCAAGATGGACTTTGTGCGGCGTTTCAAGGCCAAGGCCACCAAGGCGCGGCAGGCTGCTTCACGCCAGAAGATGGCAAAAAAACTGGAAAAGGAACTGGAACAGCACCAACCCGAAACGCGCAGGAAAGAACTTTCCTTCAAATGGCCGGAAGCGGCCCGCTCGGAAAAGGTGGTGCTCTCCGCGGCGGATCTGGCCTTCCATTTCTCAGACGGCAAGGTGCTGTGGCCCCCTCTGACCTTCACCCTGTTCCGGGGACAGCGTATCGGCCTGGTCGGGCATAACGGCTGCGGCAAGTCCACCCTGCTGAAAATTCTGGCGGGGAAACTGGCCCGTACGGGCGGAAGCATAAGCAGCGGCTCTCTCACCAAATTGGGCTATTACAGTCAGCAACAGACCGAAACACTGGACATCAAAGGTACTGTGCTCGGAGAAATGCGCCGCCTGTCCGACCCGCGCACCACGGAAGAAGAACTGATGAGCGTGCTCGGGCTTTTTCTGCTTGGGCAGGGCTATTTCGACCGCATGATCTCCACGCTGTCCGGCGGCGAACGTAGCCGCCTGGCTCTGGCCGTGCTCTTTCTCGCCCGCTGCAATCTGCTGGTTCTGGACGAACCCACCAACCATCTCGACCTGGAAAGCCGCGAATCTTTGATCGAAGCGCTGGACAATTTCGACGGTACCCTGCTGGTAGTAGCGCACGACCGGCATTTGCTGGCCGAAGTCGTGGATGAAATCTGGGAAGTCACCGACAAGGGCATCCGTATCTATGAGGGCGGCTTTGAAGAATACGACATCGCCCGGCATGCGGCCAAGGCGGAGGAGAAGGCCGGGCGGGCCGCAATGGCGGAAAATCAGGGCGGCGCAACCGGTCTGTCCCGCGAGGATCTGAAGCGTATCAAGCGCGAACAGGGCGAACAGCGCAATGCTCTGTACAAGAAACTCAAGCCGTTGCAGGAAAAATACAAAAAAGACGAGGCGGAGATGGAACAGACCCTGACCCGCCTCGGTGAAGTGGAAAATCTCCTCGCCGACCCCGACGTGTACGCCGACGGAGCAAAAGCTTCCGCCCTGCTCAAGGAATTTCATGAACTCCAGACCAAAAGCGAACGCCAACTGGAAGCCTTGAGCGAGCTGGAGGAGCAGATTTCCGTCATGGAAGCCCAACGCGCCGCGCTGAGCCTGGGCGCGGAAGACTAGGGAGAGTTAACACAAAACTGGAAAAATTTGTTTTTTCAGGGCGTTGCCCCGTACCCCCTCAATATAATAGTAATAGGCCATAGAGCATGTTGGAAAAAGGCTCTATGGCCTCAGAGTGTTGAAAAACCGGGGCTC
>JAEXGX010000068.1 GCA_023450535.1 Pseudomonadota bacterium
TCCATTGGCTCCTCGGCCGGAATCATCTTTGTATTCATTCTGTTCGGTTCCCTGCTGAACAAAACGGGCATGGCGAACGTCTTTCTGGAACTGGCCTGTCTGCTGACCAGAAACGCCGTGGGCGGCCCGGCCAAGGTGGCCATTTTCGGCTCCTGCCTGTTCGGCAGTGTATCAGGCAGTGCGGCGGGCAACGTGTTCGCCACCGGAACCTTCACCATTCCGCTCATGAAGCGGGTGGGCTACAAGCCGGAATTCGCGGGTGCGGTGGAGGCCGTGGCCTCTTCCGGCGGGTTGATCATGCCGCCGGTCATGGGATCCATCGCTTTTGTCATGGCCGAGTATACCAACACCAGTTACCTCGCTATTTGCAAGGCGGCATTGCTTCCTGCCTGCCTGTATTATCTGTGTCTGTTTACGATGATCCACTTTCAGGGGTTGCGCCAGAATATCAAGGGCACTCCTCCTGATCTGGTGCCGGAAAGAAAAAAGATGATGCGCAAGCTGTATCATCTTGCGCCTCTGGTGCTGCTGATTGTCGCCATGACGAGCGGATTCAGCATCAATTACGCCGCGTTGGGTGCATGCCTTTCCATTGTCGTGCTTTCCTGCTTTGACAAAGATACCCGTATTGGCGTCAAGCGTCTGCTGGACATCATTCAGGACGCCGCGAGCAATATCCTCATGATCGCCACTTGTTGCGCCTGTGTGGGCGTGGTGATTGCCGTGGTGACCATGACCGGCTTTGGTTTCAGTTTTGTGAGTATCATGAGTTCCATTGCTCAGACCAGCATATGGCTTTTTCTCATTCTGCTCATGCTCGCCTGCATTCTGTTCGGCATGGGCCTTCCCGCATTGCCCGCCTATCTGCTGGTGGCCACCTTTGGCGCGCCGGTGCTGGTGAATGCGGGGGTGCCGCTTATCGCCGCGCATCTGTTCGTCATGTATTATGCCATCAGTTCCGGCATTACTCCGCCTGTATGCCTGGTGGCCTATGCTGGCGCGGCCGTGGCCGACGCCCCGCCCATGAAGACCGGCCTCACCTCCTTCCGGTTAGGTATTTGCGGCTTTCTGGTGCCGTTTTTCTTCATCTTTGAACCGTCGCTGCTGCTCATGGGCGAATGGCACACTGTGCTGACATCCATAGCGACTGCCGTTTTCGGCGTGATCTGCCTGGCTTCTTCTCTACAGGGCTGGCTGTTCATTGAATCCGACAAGCTGGAGCGCGTGTGCATGTTTATTGCCGGCGTGTCGCTGGTCTATCCTGGCCTCATGACCGACTTCCTCGGTCTTGGCCTGGCGCTTTTTGTGCTGCTCCGGCAGCGCATGAGAAAGTCTTCTCCGGGCATGGCCGTGTCCTGACGTCTGCCCGTTACCCTCAACCCAGGGCGAGCATATGATAATGTGCTGTCCTGTCAGGTGTTGGCGAGCCAATACCTGCGGCAGAAGGAACAGGGGGAATTCACTTCCGCCGTTGAATGACTGAATGGTGTGCCTTTTTGAATGACATTAGGTGAGCAACATGCTGATTTTCAAAGACTTTAATTTTTTAGTGCGCTCACTCCGACCCTCAAACCAGGAGACAATGTATGAACCGTACATGGAAAATCGCTCTGGCCTTTGCTGTGGTAATATTTCTGGTTGCTCCCTGCCACGCGTCCGAAGCGGACAGCTCTCCCATCAAAATTCGCGGCGTCGGCGGGGCGAATCTCGGCGGCACATGGACCGTGGGACTGACCGGCGTGGGCAAGCTGATCAATGATCGTTACCCCGGCAGTACCATGGATATCCTCATTGGCGCGTCCGTGAGCAACCCCTTGCGTCTGGAAAACAATTCCGGCGACCTGACCCTGACTCAGGGTATCAACACCTTTACCGGCCCGCGCGGACAGGAACCCTACAATAAGCCGCTTAACAATCTGGCGGCCATTGGCAATGTGCATGACACTTCCCGGATGCAGATTATTGTGTCCGCTGATCTGCAGGCGGAAAGCCTGGACGAGATCGTGGCAAAGAAACTTCCCGTCCGTCTGGACTGCGGTTCCAGGGGAACGCTGCACCATATGCTGGGCAAGATGTACCTTGCCGAGATGGGCGTAACGCTTGACGACATCGAAACGTGGGGCGGCAAGGTTACAGTTATTCCGGATTCCGAAAAGGTGGCCGCCTTTCAGGATGGCGTGATCAACGCCCAGTTTGTGCTCGGCCCCGGCGAACAGGCGGACAAGCTCGAACTCGTGCGCAGTTGCAAGGTCAAATGGCTTCCCGTATCCGAAAAAGTGCTCAAAGCCGTCTCGGAAAAGACCGGGCTTAAGGTTGGTTTTGTACCGGGCACGTTCTATGGAGGCTCCGTCGGCAAGGACGTTCCCTGTCTCATCGACACAACCGTGTTCCTGGTGCGCAAGAATCTGCCTGACGACGTGGTGTACAAGATCACCCGCTCCATCTGTGAAGGCTATAAGGAACTGCACGCCGTGCAACCTATCTGGTCCACACTGAATCCGCAGGATATGCCCAAGGATTTGGTGTTGCCCCTGCATCCCGGCGCGGAAAAATATTATCGTGAAGCCGGCATTCTGTAGAATGTTGGTCGCTGAACTGTGCTCCGCCGCTGGTGCGGCGGGGGCAGGCGGCGGATAAACCGGGGCTTCGCCCCGTGTCCCACCGGGGGAGATAATCTCCCCCGGACCCCCATAATTATTATATGGTGTCATAATTGGGGGTGCAGGGCGTTTGAGGGGGCAAGAAGCCCCCTCAAGGACTTTTTCAGCAGTCCCGCCGCATAAGCGACGGGGCGTGCAAAAGCAGGAGCTCTCTATGATTATCGATTTTCGCATTCGTCCCCCGTACAAAAGCTTCATGAATCTGGGCATCATCAAGGGCTGGCAGAAGGGGCTTGATCCCGATCCGCGCAAGATGAAGCCCACCGGTTTTGAACGCCGTTTTGTTCCGTCAGTCGCGGAAGGTTCTCTTGAGCTCATGGTGAAGGAAATGGATACGGCAGGGATCACTCACGGCGTGATCATGGGGCGTCAGACAAACAATCCCGTCTATGGCGACGCCGATAATGCGGACGTGTATGAATTGGCGAAACTTTACCCAGGGCGTTTTTTCGGATTCGGCGGGATCGCGCCTACCTCTCCCGCCGCGCTGGAGGAGATGGAGCACTGCGCAAAGGTTTACGGCTTCAAAGGCATTTCCATTGACGCGGGTTGGTGTGCTCCGCCCCTTCAGAGGGCAGATCCTGCCATAGAACCGATTATGGAGCTGGCGGAACAGCTCGGCCTGATTGTTGTGTTTACCATGAGCGCCTATGTCGGACCGGATCTTTCCTTTACCGATCCGAGTCCCATGTTGCCTATGTTGCGCAAATACAAAAACGTAAAGGTCGTGCTGGCGCATGGCTGCTGGCCGAAAATTCAGGAAGCCCTCGGAGTGGCGTTGCTGTGCGACAACGTGTACCTGTCTCCCGATTGTTACTTCTATGTGCGCAATATGCCCATGCAGATGGAGATTACCCGGGCGGCGAATTCCTTCCTCAGGCATCGCTTGCTGTTTGCTTCCAGTTATCCCATTCGTGGTTTTGAACAATGCGTGGAGAACTGGAGCGACCGGGGGCTTGACCCCGACAGCCTTGCCAACTCGCTGTACAACAATGGCGCGGAACTGCTCGGGCTTTGAGCGTGGAGAGAGCAACGCGGGCGTACTGCGCCCTGCACCCCAAACTATGACACTATGTTATGATTATGGGGAGTCGGGGGAGATTATCTCCCTGCCAGACCGGCCCGCTCCCGACGGGGTACGGGGAAGAGCCCCGATTATCATTCTGAATGCTGGAGTGGTACTGCGTGATTTTCCTCCCGTGTTTCAGGGGGATTCAGGCTATGCGTCGCAGGCGGAAACATGCTGCTTCTGCCGCTTACGAGGCACGGGAGGCCGAAAGGCAGGTGTGAACTCGTAAACTATGCAGTGCTGGCCTTTTTTATCATGTTTCCGAATGAGGTTTGCCTGGCCGTGGGGCGCCATGAGCTTTCTGGCGCTGTTCACCAGCGTGATCGGTTGTATCTGCCATTACTGGCTGTTGACGAATACACGGATATTGGCGGCGGTTTCTTTCGCGTACATTGATCCGGTCATTGCCGTGGTGCTGGGGGCGGTGTTCGGCGGTGAGACATTGAGCGCACGGGTAATGCTGGCTTGCGGACTGATAGTGTGCTCTGTGCTGTGCGGCCCGGCAAGGCCGCACAGGAGAGAATCGGGTTTGGAACAGACGTATTAAAAGTTTTGCAGGGTGAGGGTGAACGCGAGAGGGGGAGGGAAGTTTTTTCAAAAGCTTCCCTCCCCCTCTCGCAATTATACTCATGACAATCTGTCTTTTACTTGCCCGCGCCGCAACACTTCTTGTATTTCTTGCCACTGCCGCAGGGGCAGGGGTCATTGCGGCCGACCTTGGGAGTATCCTGATTGATGGCATGATTATCCGATCCGCCGGCGGCGTACCCCACGGGTGCGGCGGCGGCCGGAGATTCCTTGTGCCGGAAGGCGGAAGGCGTCTCCGGAGCGGCTTCCCTTGCGGGTTCGGGTGCTGCTGATGTTTCGGCTGCTTCCGCAGTTTCGGGAGCCGCCGGGGCAGCAGCGTCAGAAACAGCATCGGCGGGCAGGGTTTCGGCAGCTTCTTCCCGGGGCTGGACGCGCACACGGGTCAGGGAACGGACGGCCCCTTCATGGATGCGGAACAACATCTGCTGGAACATGTTGAAGCCTTCGCGCTTGTATTCCAGTTTGGGGTCGCGCTGGCCGTAGCCGCGCAGGCCGATGCCTTCACGCAGGTAGTCCATGGAGCGGAGGTGATCCTTCCAGCAGCGGTCCAGTTCTTCCAGCATGAAGAAGCGCAGAATGTCGCGGTAGATTTCGCCCGATTCTTCCTTGAGCTGGGCGAGAATGGAAAGCACGGCCTCACGCGCGGCATCCTTGGAGGGGGCTTGGGGCGGCGTAGCTCCGGCGCTGGGCGTCAGCTCCGGCAAGGCGCGGTTAATGGTGCAAACGTCGAGCAGGCGGTTGACAATGGCGGTGTTGGTTTCCGCGTCCGGCGCCTGGTGATGCTCTTCCAGCGGAGCATAGATGTCGTCGAGCACTTCTTCGACAAAGTCCAGCGCCACAGCCTCCACATCTTCCGCCATCATGAGATCCCGGCGCAGGTCATAGATGACTTCGCGCTGCTGATTCATGACGTTGTCGTAGTCGAGCAGCGTCTTGCGGATTTCAAAGTTATGACCTTCCACGCGCTTCTGAGCATTTTCAATGGCCCTGGACACCATGCGGTTCTCAATCGGTTCGCCTTCCTCCATGCCCAACTTTTCCATAAGGCCGGAAATGCGCTCGGAGCCGAAGATGCGCATGAGGTTGTCTTCCAGGGAGAGATAGAAGCGGGAGGAACCGGGGTCACCCTGACGGCCGGAACGGCCGCGCAACTGGTTGTCGATACGG
>JAEXGX010000162.1 GCA_023450535.1 Pseudomonadota bacterium
TTCATGGACTGAACCAGCTTAAACCGGAGGAAATTCTGAATGTCAGCGGACTCAAAGAAGGCGAAAACTGCCTGTCCGTGCGCATTGCAGAAATGGAAGCGAAACTTTTGCAAAACCCGTGGATTGAGACTGTCTCCATTCGCAGAGAACTGCCGAATGCTTTCGTCATCAATGTTCGGGAGCGAGTTCCGCAGTTTTGGGTACTGCGGAACGGAACCTTACATTATCTCGACCAAAACGGCCTGCTTATCGCGCCGGTACAGAGCGAAAAATTTCGTTCTCTGCCGACGCTGGACATCGGCCCGGGAGGAGAGGATGCCATCCCGCATCTCGGAGCATTCATGACGCAACTTAAGGCCAAAGGATTTCCTTTCGACCTTGCCCAAATTTCCTGGCTACGTATCAGCGCAGGAAAGGGCTTTGAATTGTACTGGGAAAACAAGCATCTATCTCTAAGTATCGGTATTGAAAACTGGCAGGAGAATCTAAAACGGTTGGCCATGGTCATTGATGATATGGAAAAACGTAAGGAAATCAACAAAACACGAGAGATCTACGCGGCAGATGGGCAGGTATGGCTGCATAAGGCATGATTTTTATACGAAATTATCGAGATTTTATCTCAAAATCTTCTAGACAATTTTATGAATTTATGATGAATTTTTTACCACGCGACTATGTAGAATTATACAAAAAGATCCGTGTCTTTACTATCGGATCAAGCCTTTCCTTCCCGTCTAACTGCGTCCATGATCGCTCCTTCGGAGGAACAGCATGTCCAAGTCCGAACTCATCGTTGGCCTTGATATAGGCACCACCAAAATTTGTTGTGTGGTGGGCGAGACTTCGGATGACGGAACGATGAATATCGTCGGCGTCGGAGAAAGCCCGTCCACCGGTTTGCGCAAGGGCGTAGTAGTCAATATCGAACAAACAGTGCAATCCATCCGCAAGGCCGTGGAAGAAGCGGAACGCATGGCCAATTGCGAGATCGGTTCAGTTTACGCAGGTATCGCGGGCAGTCACATCAAGGGGACCAATTCGCATGGAGCCATCCCCCTCAAAGACTGCAAGGAAGTAGATGCGAGAGATATCGAGCGCGTTATCGAAGCGGCCAAGGCCGTATCCATTCCCTCCGGCAGCGAAGTCATTCACATCCTTCCGCAAGAATACATTGTGGACGATCAGCTTGGCATTTCCGATCCTATCGGCATGTCCGGCTATCGCCTGGAAGCGCACGTACATATTGTTACCGGGGCGATAACCTCCGCGCAGAATATTGTCCGTTCCTGCAAGCGTAGCAACCTTGAAGTTTCCGATATCGTGCTTGAGGCCCTGGCTTCGTCAAAGGCTATCCTCACAGATGAGGAACGGGAAATAGGCGTGGCAATCGTGGATCTCGGCGGCGGCACCAGCGACATCGCCGTGTTTACCAATGACTCCATCAAGCATACCGGCGCGGTGGCTCTTGGTGGGCAAAACCTCACGAACGACATCGCGTTCGGTCTGCGCACGCCCGTGGCCTCGGCGGAAAAGATCAAAATACGCCACGGCTGTGCGGTGGCGCATATGGTGCGCCCCGAAGAGACCATAGAAGTTCCCAGCGTGGGAGGCCGCCCATCCCGTTACCTTTCCCGCCAGCTCCTGGCGGAAATTTGTGAACCTCGCATGGAAGAGATCCTGACCCTTGTGGATCAGGAGCTGGAACGCTCGGGCTATAAGCGGCAGATTGGCGCGGGGGTCGTCCTGACGGGCGGCACTGCGCTCATTCCCGGTTGCCAGGAACTGGCGGAACAGGTGTTCAACCTGCCCACCCGGCTCGGTTATCCGCGCAGGGTCGGAGTGTTCAAGGATAAGGTCAATAATCCCAAGTACGCTACAGCCATAGGTCTTCTTTTCTATGGGGCGGAAAAGGAAAATTCGGAACCAGAGTTCCGTGACAGCAACAACGAAACGAGTGTTTTCAACGATATCATTTCCCGCATGAAGAAATGGTTCGTGGATATCAAGTAAAGTAAGTGACGGAAATTCAGAGGGGGTTTCCATGGAAATGCATATCGATACGGAACAAGCGGCGAAAATCAAGGTATTCGGCGTCGGCGGCGGAGGCGGAAACGCCATACAGAATATGATCAACTCCAAGTTGGAAGGAGTGTCGTTCATTTGCGCCAATACCGATGTGCAAGCGCTTGCCCGTTCCGGCGCAGAACATAAAATTCAGCTCGGCAAGGAACTGACGCGCGGGCTCGGCGCAGGCGCCAAGCCCGAAGTAGGTGCAAGTGCAGCGGAAGAAAGCCTCGACGCCATTCGTGAAGCCATCGGCGACTCGGATATGGTGTTCGTCACCGCCGGCATGGGCGGCGGCACGGGAACCGGCGCCGCGCCTGTCATCGCCAAGGCCGCCAAGGAAAAGGGCGTGCTGACGGTGGGCGTGGTGACCAAGCCCTTCCACTTTGAAGGCGACAAGCGCATGAAGTCAGCCACAAAAGGTATTGACGAACTGCGTCAGCATGTGGACAGCCTGGTGACCATTCCCAACGATCGTCTGCTCGCCATCGCCCCCAAAAACGCAAAGTTGACGGAAATGCTCAAAAAGGCCGATGACGTGCTTTACGCCGCAGTGCGCGGTGTAACGGATCTCATCACCAAACCGGGCATGATCAACGCCGACTTTGCCGACGTACGCACCGTCATGAGCAAGCAGGGCATGGCTCTCATGGGCGAAGGCGTGGCCTCCGGTGAAAACCGCGCCATTGACGCCGCCAAGAAGGCTATTTCCAGCCCTCTGCTTGAAGACATCACCATTGGCGGCGCCAAGGCCATTCTGGTCAACATCACCGCCAGCGAAGACATGGGCATGGATGAATTCAGCAACGCCGGGACCTTTATCCGCGACGCGGCTAAAGGCCCGGACGGCGAAGATCCTGAAATCATCATCGCCATGTCCGTGGATGAAAACTGCGGTGATGAAATGCGCATTACTGTCATTGCCACTGGCATTGAGCCCGCCGCCACCACCGCACAGACGAACGGCGGCGCAAAAGTGACCAGCCTCTCTGCAAAGGCTCCGCAGGAAACCGCGCCCTCCCCTCAGCCCGGTTTCCGTGCGACGCCTCCGCGTCCTGCGGCCGTGCCGCCCGAAGTGCAAATGCAGAGTAGCCTGTACCGCGGTTTTGATGATGATGAACGCAACATCCCCACCTATCTGCGTATCAAGGAACGTATGCAACAGGCTCAGGCCGCGCGCATGCACGCCCCCGGCGCGGAAGACTTCACCTTTGAAGACGACCCCGAAGTGCCTACCTTCATCCGACGTCAGGCAAACTAGCGTATACGCCGGAAAACGACGTATCGTACAATAGGATCAAACCTGCCTGCATAGCGGATGGGTATTGTCTCAGTCGCTTCGCTCCTTCGACTGGCTAAAGCCCATAACCAAAAGCCCTTCTCTGGAAGGGCTTTTTTACATTAAAGCTGTTTAACTTTAACATTATATATAACGGGAACAGTAGTTTTCACGCTGAAGTGAGCCCCTGCGCTGCTACGCGCTCCCTGCGATCAACAGACACAGTCTCTGTTGATCGCTCACCAGGCGGCTACGGCGCAAGCAAATTGAGCTTGCAAAACCAAGCGCCGGAGTAAACGTACCTTTTCCTTTTGAAAGTATCCTTTCAAAAGGAATCTGACCTGAGATTAAAATCCAATAATTCATGTCTCAAAAAGAGAGGGTATATGGCGAGACAAAAGCTTGGAGTTATGGCAAGGGCCCGATGTCTTTGTTCAAAAAATTCAAAAAGAGTACAGAGTAATGCCAAAGATTGGCGTCCGAATTGGGATCCCCTGTCAGCCAGCCTGCTCTTTCCGATACACAGCTCCTGTGCTGAATTCCCCCCTCGTTCTTCACTTTACACACAATAATCCATAATTCACTTATTCCCGCAGGCTGAAAAATAACCCGCTATGAAATCGATGAACAATCGAATTCTCCGCGCTGGAACATTGGGAGGCATTACCATATTAATATTGACTTCCGGTGCATTCCATTCAGGCAAAAGGCGGACTAGCTCACCTGTTTTTTCATACCGATCTCCTATGGGAATAGCCAATGATGTTACCCCGCACCCCGCTAAAGCAAATTCCAGCGATAATCCCATACTATTCACAACATATGAGGGGGTGAGCGGAATACTTTCCGTTTTTCCATCCCTATGCAACTCAAGCATACGGCGGCCATGTTGGCTCTGAAGGATCAGTGGCATCTTCGTAACGTCCTGAAGAGTTTTCGGACGCGGAAACCGTTCGAGTAACTGCGGCGAAGCATACATTCCGAGTTGCATAGTCACCAACTTTCGTATCCGCAACTCGGAATCCAGTTGCTCTCCCCAGCGTATATCCAAATCAAACGGCTCTGTACGTAAGTCTACATGCCTGGACGCAAAATGGACGTGCAGCTCTATCCCCGGATACAGGCCCGCAAAATTACTCAGTGCCGTTCCCATAAACTGATAATAAATATCAGCCGGGACGGATAAACGGACACGTCCGCTCGGGCTCTGTTCCCCTTCCTGTAATTCTTCTCTCGCATTCTCCGCATCCTCCAAGATAACACGACATCTCTCATAGTAGCGCAATCCTCCCACTGTTAGTTCCACACGCCTTGTGCTTCTTTGCAGCAGCTGTACACCAAGTTCCTTTTCCAAAGCGGCTATCCGCCGCGACAATGTGGGCAGAGGGATGTTCAGTTCTTCTGCCGCCAGAGTGAAACTCTGTTGCCGTGCAACTGCAATGAATAGAGGCAGATAGGTCAAAATCTTGCTCATATGGATTATCTCATTTTAAGCAATAATTGTTTTTTGTTTCGTCATATATTTTCCATATCAGAACTAATATCATTTGTCTGTCAATAATGTTGCGCAGTCCTTCAGGGCGGGGTGGGCTATTCGGCCTGAAGGCCGAGGTCTCAGAGTACAGCGGAAGTAAAGCTCAATTACAAATGCACAGGAGTGATCATGCAAAACACTAAAAAAGTTATTCGCGGCGGTGTAGCCATTACCATGGACAAAATAAATGGCGACATTATCAACGGTGCACTATTAATAGAAGGTAACCGTATATCCAATATCAGTCATGATTTTCATGGATTTGATCATCATAGCGATGCAGAGTTTATTGATGCACAAGACACAATTATAATGCCTGGATTAGTTGATGCGCATCGCCATGATTGGATGTCTTTATTCCGTGGAGTTTCAACGGAAGAATCATTACCGGCGTTCCTAATCAATACATTTTATAATTTTGGTAGCATACTAACAGCACAAAACATGTATGCAGCCATCTTGGCCGGAACTATCAATGCTTTAAATTCAGGAACAACTACAATTTACGAAGTAAACGACTGCGTTAATACTCCAGAACATGCATTAAACGCAATTCAAGCATTGAAAGACAGTGGTGTGCGTGGTGTGTATGCCTACGGGATGCAAGTCTATGATTTTAAGCCGATTGGTTTCAAATCACAGGATGAACGCTTGGCTATAGCATGTGATATCGCCAATACGCAGTTTAATGGGCAAGATCGTATCTGTATGGGAATGCTAATTTCTGATCTCGGTACAGTTCCTTTTGATGTCACAGCAAAACAAATCAAAGTTATTGATAAATTAGGAATAAAATGTGCTTCTCACACCGGAGCAGCCAAAACATCACTGTTGCTGCGAGGGCTCAGGGAGCTAGATGATCATGGCTTGCTCTTGTCTGGCCATTTGCATGCGCACAGCAATGGTTTAACCGGTGAAGACTGGAAACTCGTCGCAAAAACAGGTGGATATGTTGTCAGCACCCCATCGAGCGAATTACAAATGGGAATGGGCTTTTTACCCTATCAACCATGTATGGAACATGATGTACCTTTCGGCCTCGGCACAGACTTGGTTGGTGTTACAAGTGACGATATGTTTACACAGGCAAACATTGCGTTACAAATTGAACGTGCTTTAGCAAATAATAACGTACATAAACAAGATACAATGCCGTTTGAAATTACCCCAACCGTGCGTGAGGCTCTGTACTGGATCACACTAGGCAGTGCGAAAGTGATGGGATTGGCAGATGAAATAGGTTCACTGACTGTTGGTAAAAAGGCAGATATCATTATTATCCGTCATACAGATGGTTTTGTACCGTCTATGAATCCGGCAGGTAGCGTAGTCCAGATGACCACAAGCAATGATGTAGACACCGTAATCGCTGATGATGTGATCCGAAAGCAACAGGGTCAGATGATAGGATTCAATATAAAACAGATTGAAGAACTATCTCGATCATCTTTTACCGAACTATTAGAAAAATCTAAACAATTTAAAAAAATGTCAACTAAAGAAGTAGAAAAATTTTTCCATATTGATGAACGTAAAGCATCATTTAACTTTTCTCAGGCATATAACGATAATTTTTTTGATAATGCCATGAACATACACTAATTATATCTCATTATATATTTATTATATCACATTAATACATACAAAATAGGACGATTTTATTTATAATAAAATCGTCCTATTTTGTTTTGATTTAATCCATATATACTATTAAAATAATCAATTCAATTAATTATGATAAATTTTGTTTATTTCATGATCTCCGACATATAACCATCTCTTCATGTTTTTTCTCATATACTTCATATTATTATAACTATACATTATTATTGTAATATATATCAGTTCCATATTACAAATTCTTATGGCATCCTCATTACAAGATAAGGAAATGCATAATTTCCCAGGATGTGCCAGAAAAAACAACAGTTTAAATACCCATATCCACACTTTTTAAAATAAGAATATACGAATAATAACGCAATATAAAACAGCAAGATATACTCATAATTATGCAAATTAAAAACAATTTTGAAACGTCTAAATGTACAGGAACAGCTCTGAACACCTGCAGCAGCCTGGGAACAACCAAAATCATTGGCCCTGTGGCTTCTCGCCGCGAGCTTGACGGCGGTTTCATAAGTTTAACACCAACGTTACGGCGACAAGGCTGAACTGAACAGGAAGGCTGGCCCGCAACACTATTCCCCCTTGGACCTTACGCACTGTTTTTTTCGCGCCAAGCACCATCTGTGCCGAAGCTGCATCCTGGATGGAATAGCCAGAAGCCTTATTGTTGACCCCAACAGCGGTGTTCTGCGCCAATACGGTGTCTTCGATCATTTGATCAACGTGAGGAGATAGCTTCGCAGGAGGCAGCCCTGGAACCTGGGTATCCTGAACCCTGAGGAAAAAAATCGCGCGCATCATTCCCCTGCGCGACATGGCTCTGGCCCCATCCGGAAATTCGGAAAGCCTTGTCAGAGGCTATGAACACATCCTGCCTGCACCACTTTCGGATGCAAAGGTCCGCAGGCCGCCGTTTTCCGTAAAGCGCCATTGCGCCGAACGCCCCCCTGGCCGACGCCTATTCCACAGCGCTCTTTGCCCTTGATCCGCAATGGGCCAAAAGCACTGCGGCACACGCAGGTGTGGACTTCATACCGGTGACGGCATGATGCAAGATGCCATTTCCTTTCTGGCTGATATTTCAATCCACAGTCGGTTCCGTCCGTCGGCTGACTCCGCAGCGACGGACAGGAGCCGTGTGGGCTATCCCTCCCTGAAGGAGGAAGGGGGCAAACCATAAAGCATCTTTTGATGAAGAAAGCAGAGATGAGTCTCGCTCTGCTTGACTCCGTGAGCAGTTTCATTTTTAAATTGCTCTAAAACAACTGCACTGCCCCCTCATAAGGCGGGCCGTCGTATTTCAGCACACGCCGTAAGGCCACATCATCAAACACACGGCGATCCTCTTCATTCATGGGACGCCCAAGGCTCATCAGACACAATGGATGATAGTGCGGAGTCTTTGCATAGGAGGGATGCATGAACAATCCTGTTTTTCCGCCGTTAAATACAAAGCCGTTCCGCTCGTAAAACCCCTTGCGCCGAAGGGCAATATCCGTCACCGGCGGATCGATTTCCAAAACCGTCAGACGCGCAAGGTCTCCATAGCGCTTGATCCATGCCTGAAGAATTTTGCCCCCTATCCCGCCGGAACGGCGATCCGGATGCACGGCAAGATGCTCAAGGTAGCAAATCTCCGGGAACATCCAGAAACAAAACAAGCCCACCGGCGCCTGCGTACTCCCCGCTTCAGTCGAGTTTTCCTTTTCACGGGTTTTACCGTGGGCGAAAGGCGACATAACCGCGAGACAATAGTATGCGGAATCCGAAAGAATCGCTGACTGTTCTTCCCGGGAGCGTCGCTCCTCTGGCGGAAAGCTACATTCATACATGTGCCAGAACTCTCCCAAAACGGGATCATCTGTACACGTGATGCGGTGAAACTCCATACGCGCGAACTCAATGCGCGTGCGGCTTGTTGGGGTTGCTCTTCTTAAGGTAATAGAGCGCAGCGGCAACGGCGGCAATACCAATGAAGAAAATGACAAAATCCATGATGACCTCCTGCTGAAGAAACGGCACGCGAAGCAAAAAAACGCTGCGTCCCCCATGATTTGGATCAAATTTTCTCCTATACTAACGGCAAGAAGCAATCGACGCAAGAGCTGTTGCAAACTGATGCAGGGCGGCGGACAATCCAATGCTCTCGGCAAACAGCCGCTCCTCTTTTGGAGAAAATGCATTGACAAAACAGCGCAGCCGGTGAAATCCTTATTCACACCCTCTCCCTTCAGAGAGGCCACCCGCAGGCGCTATCCGACGATACCGCAACAGGGTGCGGATCAGCCGATTGACGACTGAAACAAGGCAAGGAGCCCATATGCCCATCACCATTCTGCACAAGGAAAAACTCATCCCCGGCAGGACCAGCAAACTCGTGCTGGATGCCCCGCACATCGCCCGCACGGCCAAGCCGGGACATTTTGTCATGCTCCGCGTCGACGAACACGGCGAGCGTTTCCCCCTGACTATTGCCGACACGGACCCCGAAAACGGCACCATCACCATTGTGTATCTGGTCATGGGAAAATCCACCACAGTGCTGGAAGAACTTGGCGAAGGCGACGCCATTCTTGATGTCTGCGGCCCTCTCGGCAAGGCCACGCATATCGAAAAACTCTCTGCGCCGAAAAAAGTTGTTTGCGTAGGCGGCGGCACCGGTGTGGCAGCCATGCACCACATCGCTAAGGGACACCATAAGGCGGGTAATTATGTCATTGCCTGTATCGGCGCACGCAGTAAAGATCTGCTGCTTTTTTACAATGAGCTTTCCCAATTCTGCGACGAGGTGCTGGTTTCCACCAACGACGGCTCTTTCGGCATGCAGGGTATCGTCACGGATCCGCTCAAGGACAGACTGGAAAAAGACAAGGATATCGTGGAAGTAGTTGCCGTCGGCCCCGTGCCGATGATGCAGGCCGTTGCCAAGCTGACGGCGGATTTCGGGGTAAAAACCACGGTCAGCCTCAACTCTCTGATGGTAGACGGCATGGGCATGTGCGGCGCGTGCCGCGTCAGCGTGGGAGGCGAAACCAAGTTTACCTGCGTGGATGGCCCGGAATTCGACGGGCACCAGGTAGACTTTGCGGAATTGAGCAAACGGCTTTCCGCATTCCGCAGCCAGGAAGCAGATTCCCTTGAGCGTCACAAGGCAGGTCACAACTGCCAATGCGGCGCGCACTAGAGCGATTTTACATTGAAAATGTGCTGACTCCAGTATCTCGGTGTATTCATCGGATATTTTCAAAGCAAAGCCGCTTCAGGCAATACACCGCTCGCAATACAAGGATTTGACAATGGAAGCAAAAAAAACTTTCGGCGCAAAGATTCCCCGTACGGATATGCCGTGCCAAGCTCCCGCTGATCGCGTTAAAAATTTTAAGGAAGTCGCCCTGGGATATACCCCTGAAATGGCTGAAGCCGAAGCCTCGCGCTGCCTCCAGTGCAAAAAGCCGCTGTGCCGCTCGGGCTGCCCGGTGGAAGTGCGTATCCCGGAGTTTATCGCCAAAATCACGGAAGGCGACCTGAAGGAAGCGTATCGCATCCTGCGCAGTACCAACAGCCTGCCCGCCGTATGCGGACGCGTCTGCCCGCAGGAGAAACAGTGCGAAGGCGCCTGCATTCTCGGTAAAAAAGGTGAACCGGTGGCAATCGGCAGGCTTGAACGCTATGTGGCCGACAACGCTCTCGCCGGAGCATGTGACACAGACCTGGGGTGTGCTGCTCCACGCCCTGACGTCAAGGTAGCCTGCATCGGCTCCGGCCCCTCCTCACTTACCTGCGCGGGCTACCTTGCTGCGCTTGGAGCCAAGGTAACGATTTTTGAAGGGCTGCACGAGCCCGGCGGCGTGCTGATATACGGCATCCCCTCCTTCCGCCTGCCCAAGGACGTGGTGGCCAGAGAACTGGACAACCTGCGCGCTCTTGATGTGGATATCCGTACCAACTGGGTGGGCGGCCGCACCGTGGAAGTGCGCGGGCTTTTGGACGAAGGCTACAAGGCCGTGTTCATCGGCGTCGGTGCAGGCCTGCCCCAGTTCCTTGATATCCCTGGTGAAAATCTCATCGGCGTCTTCTCCGCCAACGAATATCTTACCCGCGCCAACCTCGGCCGTGCCTATGACTTCCCCTGCTATGACACGCCCAATTACCCCGGCAAAAACGTCACCGTGTTCGGTGCGGGAAACGTGGCCATGGATGCAGCCCGTACGGCCATGCGCATGGGAGCAGAAAGCGTGAACATCGTATACCGTCGCACCAGGGCGGAGATGCCCGCGCGCGGGGAGGAAATCGAGCACGCTCTGGAAGAAGGCGTCACCCTCTTGGAACTGGCGGCCCCGCTTCGCTTTATCAGTGATGAGAACGGACGCCTGTCCGGTGTTGAACTCCAGCGCATGGAACTTGGCGAACCCGACGCCTCCGGCCGCCGCCGCCCCCAACCTGTAGAAGGCGACATCTTCACCCATGAAACGGATTTGGCCATTATCGCGCTGGGTACCCGCCCCAACCCGCTGCTTCTGGAAGCCACGCCCGAGCTTGAACTGAACCGCAAGGGCTATATCATCACTGATGAAGCCACGGGTGAAACATCCATTCCCAACGTCTTCGCCGGAGGCGATATCGTCACCGGCGCAGCGACCGTTATTCTGGCTATGGGCGCGGGCCGCAAAGCTGCACGGGAAATCGCACGTCGTCTTGACCTGGAATGATCGAAGGCCGGCAAGGAGCTCTATCATGAATCTGGACGAGAAGGATTTCAGCCTCGTTTTCAACCGTAATGAAAAGAGAGTGCGCAAGCAGCTTGCAGTGTATATGACACAGGGCAGGGGAGCTTCCTATGCTTCCACCATGACAAAAAAGGACTACCAGGATATCTATGCTCTGGCGCTGAACAGGCTTCCTGCCCGTTACTGCCAGAAAGGCACCATTGTCGTGGGCGAACCTGTACGCGACGAAGATGTGGCTGAAGCCGTGCTCGATGCCTTTGACATTGTGGTCGGACGCCCCAAAGAATAACTTTGACTATATCACTTCTTGAGGGACACTGTTCCCCAAACCTCGCCAGAGAAATGTTTCTTTGACGAGGTTTGGGGCAGATCTTTTGAAAAGAGCGTTAGAGCATTTCACCATCGAAATGCTCCCGAAGTCGAGTGGAGCGAGACATATCTCTGCTCTCTTTATCCGTAAGGCGTTTCACGCCAACGGCTAAAGGCGCCGCGACGCTGGCGCAGCCGTAATTCACTTGCGGCGTGAGCGGCGGCAGAAGCGTGAAACCTGTGGGGCAGAACATAGCGTCTGGCTGGCAGATATTTTCAATCGCAACATACTCTAACGCGGTTCAGCCGGAGTATTTTATGATTCGCGCGGATGTGCATACCCATACTCTTTATGCCCACGGCAGCAACACCCCGCAGGAAATGTACGAAGCGGGCAAACGGCAGGGGCTGCTGGTACACGGTTTTTCCGAACATTCCCCCCGCCCTCTGGGGTATGATTATCCCCACGAGTACCGCGAAAAGCTTGCCACACATTTCAGGGATTATGTGCGGGAAGTCCGGGAAATCGCCGCAGAGGCCGCCCGTGAGGGAAAGGAAGACGTCCTGCTGGGGCTGGAAATGGACTGGCTGGAAGATGAGCTCTCCTTTCAAAAACAGATTCTGGCTGATGAACATTTCGAGTACGTCATCGGTGGTATTCACTTTCTCGGCACCTGGGGCTTCGATGCCCTGGCATCCGACTGGGAACAGCTTTCCACGGCACAAAAGGAAGACTGCTATGCCCGCTATTACGCCACCATGCGCAAAATGGCGGAATCCGGCCTGTTCGACATTGTGGCCCACCCCGATCTGATCAAAATTTTCAGCGTGCGCGAATTTCATGCCTGGCTGGATAAAGCCGGCAGTATGGATATGGTGCGTGACGCGCTGCGCGCGGTGCGGGACGCGGGCATGGCTATGGAAATTTCTTCCGCAGGACTGCGCAAGCCTTGCCGGGAAATCTACCCCTGCGGAGAAATTGTCAAGGCTGCGGCAGAACTGCATCTGCCTATCAGCTTTGGCTCAGATGGGCACTGCGTCAATACCATTGCCACCGGCTTTGCAGAGCTCGCCCGCCACGCTTCCGCCGCCGGATATACGGAGAGCGTCATCTTCCGCCGCAGAGAAAACGGTTCCCGCGAGATACGCTCCCTCCCCTTTTAGCAGGTCACCGCTTCCTTAAAATTGCTCATGGAGTCGAGCAAGGCGAGACTCCACGCGAAGCCCCCACTATTCCCCCTTATCCAGGGGTAGCCGCAATTCACTTGTGGTGCAAAGCTCCGGCTTCAGGCGTGAAACCTACGGGCAGAACAGAGGATTTTGGCCATGCATGATTTCAAAGTTAAACTGCCCTAGAAAAGGCACTCCCGTTTGTTCCTCCCGGATACCTCATTCAAATTCACCTTTCTTCCCGCGCTCCGCATCTTTCCGCCATGTCCACACCGCTTGTCAGTCTCCGTCAGGTCACAGTTACCCTGCAGGGTGTCCGCGCACTCGATCACGTTGATTTCAACCTGTTTCCCGGCCGTCATATGGCCCTGCTCGGCCCTAACGGTTCGGGCAAGTCAACATTACTCAGAATCCTGCGCGGTGAATCCTGGCCAGACCAACGCGAAGGAGGAGACGTCATCTGGTTTGACCCGCGCGTTCGTGATGAACAGGGAAAAACCGTGGCCGACACCACCCCGCTGACAGGACGCGCCATGTGCGCCGTCGTTTCCCCGGCCCTGCAAGAAATGTATATGCGTCAAGGCTGGCACGTTTCGGGAGAAGAAGTCGTTCTGTCCGGCCTGCATGACGGCTATATGCTCTACGGAGACGCCACGGCGGAAGAGTGCGAGGCGGCGGGTTCTCTGGCCCGGGAACTGGGAGCGGCAGGGCTGCTGGGCAGAGACGCCTCCACACTGTCGCAGGGACAGTTGCGTCTGCTTCTGCTGGCTCGAGCGCTGATCCGACGCCCGGTAGTTCTTCTTCTGGACGAGGCCGCCGACGGCCTGGACAAAAAGGCGAGAGAAGCGTTTTTCCGCGCCCTGGACACTGTGGTCACAGCTCCGGACGCCCCCACCGTCGTGTTCACCAGCCACCGGACCGGGCACGACGGCGAAGTGCCGGATTTCTGCCGCCTCATCGGCAGGATGGACGCGGGCAGACTCATTGAACTATGTGATCGGGATATTTCAGACTGCCTGCCCCCTGAAGGTCCGGCCAATGCTCTCTTCGAGTTCTCCCCCTGTCTCCTTTCCTCTTGTGCCGGGAAAGAGTCTGCACGCGGCGTCTCCTTTGCATTCCATAACGCCACGGTCTTCATCGACCGACAGGAGGTGCTGCACAGCATAAACTGGTCAGTGGAACCCGGCCAACAATGGCTGCTTGCCGGGGGTAACGGAGCGGGCAAGTCCACGCTGCTGCGCGCGCTCATGGGTGAAGAATTGATCGCCGCAGGCGGAAGCCTGCGCCGCACCCTCGTCGGAGCAAGCGAAGGCCCGCGCGAACTCACGCTGCTTTCCGACGTGCAGCGCCATATCAGCCTTGTTTCAGATCGCCTCCAGGCGCTCTATAGCCATGACGACAACTCGCTTCAGGTTGTTCTCAGCGGCCTGGACGGCGGCATCGGCGTCCACCGGGAGTTTTCGGAACAAGAACGGGCAGAAGCCGTGCGCTGCTTGCGCCTGACCGGTATGGACAGCCTGGCGGAACGCCGTTTTCGTGCCCTTTCCACCGGGCAGGGCAGACGCGTACTGCTGGCCCGCGCTCTGGCCGGGGAGCCCGCCCTTTTACTTCTTGATGAGCCCTTTTCCGGCCTTGATGCCACGTCCCGGCGCAGTATGATGGAACTGATCGCGCTGCTGATGCGGGGCGGCACACAGATTATTTTGATCAGCCACCGTGAGGACGATATTCTTCCCGGCCTGACACATCGCGCCGTTATGCGGGACGGGCGCATCATCCGCGTCGAAACCCTGCCTCCTTCTGCATGACCCATCCGCGTAAGCCCAATGTGAAACAGCACTCGGACAAGGCGAGTCTACTCCGGCGTGGCGGCGGAGTCTCGTTACTGTTGACTCCGGGAGCAATTTCAAAATAAAATTACGCTAAAGCCGAATTCGGGCCAACATCATTCCTCTCCGGGCCACGCCCATGAGAAAAGCCCGGCGGAGCTCTAACTGCTCTTTATAGGCTAAAACGATATCCGGCTGACTGAACAAACGGCTGGCCTTTTCCCATGATTCCAGCCGCTCCTCAAAAATTCTTCATTTCTGCAAACATATTCACCAGATAACGGCACAAAAAGTATTCACTTAACGGCGCGGCGAAGCCGAAGTATCCGGGGGCTGGACACAAGGGCGCACTTGAGGGATGATAACCCATTCTGAACGGTATCCGCGCCGCACGGCGCGGGCCTTCCCCGACTCTGACAAGGATAACGACATGAGCAATCTGCTGGAAAACGCGCCGGGCAAAAAAGTCCTTCTTATGGGCAATGAAGCTCTGGTGCGAGGGGCCTATGAAGCGGGCCTCAATTTTGCCTGCTCCTACCCTGGCACGCCGTCGTCTGAAGTGGGCACGCTGCTTTTCAAGCTCCAGGCCAAAGCGCCGTTCCGTATGGAATTCGGCGCCAATGAAAAAGTTTCAGTAGAAGCGGCGGCAGGTGCAGCCATGGCCGGGCTGTACAGCCTGAGTTCCATGAAGCATGTCGGCCTCAACGTCGCGGCTGATCCGCTCGGCACGCTAAGTTATATCGGCGTCAAGGGCGCGCTGGTCATTTACAATGCTGACGACCCGAGCCTTTTCTCCAGCCAGAACGAACAGGATAACCG
>JAEXGX010000204.1 GCA_023450535.1 Pseudomonadota bacterium
CGCTGGGCATGGCCGGGCTGGCCTGGCAGGCGGGAACACCCGCATTCTGGTGGCTGGGCGGCGGGGCGTGCGGACTGTTTGTCCTGACCCTGTTTCTGGCAAAGAAAGTGCGGGAAAGCGGCGCGCATACCATGCCGGAAATGGTCGACGCCTTTCTGGGCCGTGAGAGTACAGCGTCTCTTCCCCGCCCGATCCTTTCTCCCCGCAGGCTGGTCGCCGCAGTCATCGTGCCCGCCTGGCTGGCCATTCTGGCCGCACAGTTTACGGCCATGGGCAGACTCACCTCCTCCCTGACCGGGCTTGCGCCCGAAACCGCGCTTATCGCGGGGGCGGGGCTTATTGTCCTCTATGCCCTGCTGGGCGGGCAGGCCGCAGTCATCCGCAGTGACGTGCCGCAATTCGCCATTTTACTGGCCGGGCTGGCCACGGCCTGCGCCTTCCTGCTTTTTCGGGACCCTTCGGCGCTGCGGGCCGCGCCGCTCGAATTGGTCAACGAATCCTTTCCTCCGGCCCGGCTTGGCTATTTCATGGCCGTGATCGGCGGCAGTTATGTAGTCTGCCCCATGCTTTTCGGGCGCATCCTCAGCGCCAGAGATACCCGCAGTGCGGTGACGGGCTGCCGCATCGGCGTGGCCGGGCTGCTGCTCTGCGCCGTGCTGGTCACCACCATCGGCATCGCCTGCCGGGGCTTTGTACCGCTGGACTGCGCGCCGGACGCGGTGCTGTCTTCCGCCCTGGAAGGCATGCCCGCCTGGGCCTCGCTTATTCTGCTGCTGGCCCTGCTCAGCGCCGTACTCTCCTCGGCGGATTCCTGCCTGATCACCGCTTCCACCGTATTATGCAATGACCTTCTGCCCTTGCGCGCAAAGGGAGGCGTCAGCCTCTGCCGCGCCGCCACGCTGCTGCTCGGCCTTGCCGCCTATGTGCTGGCCACGCGCGGTCACGGCATCCTCGACCTCTTGCTCATGGCCAATGACATCTATGTCAGCGGAGTGGTCGCTCCGGTCTTCTGCGGCATGATCCTGCCCGCCGGACGCAGACCCGCTCCCGGTATCGCCATGCTGGCCGTGACCTGCGGGGGAGTGTTGGGGCTGGTTGCCGCCATGACGGGGAATCCCGCATTCGGCTACTGGGGCATGGGCATATCCGGCCTGATGGTACTGGCCGGAGCGCTGCGGCGAAACTCACTGCCCATTGCGGAAGAGCTTTAGGAGTTTTTCATCTCATTGGGGCTCTGCCCCAACCCCCGGCAGGGGGAATCATTCCCCCTGCACCCTCATCGGGCAGCGGCCCGCGTTATCAACATATCGTCACTTTGAGGTCATGCCGGGCAAAGCGCTCCAGCGCGGCCGCCAGTTCTTCGGGCTGATATGGCTTCATCGCCGGGTCCGGCAGATTCAGCGCGGCATACTTGCTATGCCCGAAGGTATGGCAGGGCAATACATCGACCTCACGCTTCCCGTACTGGTGCAGAAACTCCGCCATAGCCGCGATATTCGCTTCCGTGTCGTTGATGCCGGGCATGAGCGGCACGCGGATATGCACCTCTTTTCCCGCTGCAAAAATACTGCGCAGATTTTCCAGAATCACCGCATTGTCCCGCCCGGTCAGGCGTTTGTGTTCCTCCGGGTCCATGTGCTTGCAGTCATAGAGGAACAGCTCGACCTTCTCCATGATCTTTCTGAAGCGATCCGGATCGCACACGCCGCAGGTATCCAGGCAGATATGATAGCCCCTTCGCGCTGAGGCATCGAGCAACTCCAGCAGAAAATCCCCTGCGGCGCTGGGTTCGCCGCCGCCGAAGGTCACGCCGCCGCCTGAATTTCCGTAAAACAGACTGTCGCTGTCCACAACGCGCATGACCTCTTCCACGCTCATCCGCTTGCCGGACATTTCCCGTGCCCTGGTCGGACAGGTTTCCGCACAAACACCGCAATCCGTACACAGAGACCGATCCCGATTATAGGTATCGCCAACCCGAACCACCGCGCCATGCGGGCAGACTTGTTCGCATCTGCCGCACCCCGAGCAGAGATTGGCAAATACCATGAGCTGCGGTTTGAAACTCTGAGATTCCGGATTGCTGCACCAGGGGCAGTGCAAAGGACAGCCCTTGAGAAACACGGTTGTCCGCAATCCCGGCCCGTCCTTGGTGGACATCCTCTGAATATTGTATACGACGCCGTCCATATTCATGCTCTCCTTTACAATATGGGGTTGCTGCACGGCCTTGCATTTTTGGTGCCGCTCCGGGCATTCCACCAACACCCGCACGCCAGAGAGTTGAGTTCTTCAGGCTTGACGCCGTTACTGTACCCAAATCGGTACAGGTTGTACCAGCCAGAGGCAAAAGAGAGGCTGTATTTCGGTACACTTGTTTCTTCTTCCTGTAGCGACAAGCCTTCACATGTACCAAACACAAAAAAATATCTTTATTTTTCAACGGATTGCATAACCATCGATGAATTGGCAAGCCATTTGCAATAAGGGCACTGAAAAGGGAAACGCGGTTTTCCCGCCCCGGAAACACAAAAACGCCAGGAGGCTTGTTATGGGATATGCAATTGATTGGGATAATCTGGAGCAGCGCATCAGCGATCAAAAGGCCGCTCTGCTCGACACTTCGCAGAACATGGACCCCGAACGTCTGAAGTTTCTGGTGGAAACCTACGACGAGTGCAAGGGCGAGAGTGTATTCATCACCCGCGCCAAGTTGTTTGAAAAGGTGCTGACCAACAAGAAGATCTATCTGGATGGAAACCCCATCGTGGGCAGTCTGGCCGGCGGCCGCGCCATGATCTACGCCTACCCGGAATGGCAGTGCAACTGGGTCAAGGACGACCTTGATTCTGAAAAACTGGCCCTCTCTTCTCTGGGCGAAGTGCGCTTTTCCGAAGAAACCAAGGAAGTCCTGAAAAAAGTCTACAAGGCCTGGAAGGGCAAGACCACGTATGACCGCGCCAACAAGCTCTACAAGGAACTCTATGGCGAAAACGCCGAGCTTCTGGTGAAGTGCGGCTGGATTTATCCGGTCAACGACAACTCCACCGGCTCCGGCGTGGCCGACTACCCCGCCGTGCTCAACAAGGGCATTCGCGGCATTCTTGAGGAAGTCGACGCGGCGTATCAGGCTCTGCCCAAGCACGCAACCAACTGGTCCAAGATCGAATTCTATCGCGCCTGCAAGATCGCCCTCAACGCGGTGATCGCCTACGCGCACCGCTATGCCGACCTCGCCGAGGAAAGCGCCAAGGCGGAAAGCGACGAAAAGAAAAAGGCCGAACTTATGGAAATCGCCGAAGTTTGCCGCCGGGTTCCCGAACATCCGGCCCGTAACTTCCGCGAAGCCGTGCAGGCCTTCTGGTTCACACATTGCTGCATCGAAATCGAACAGTGCGGCTGCGGCCATTCCCTGGGACGTTACGGTCAATATATGTACCCCTTCTACAAGAAGGACATCGACGAAGGGAACCTGACCAAGGAACAGGTACTCTCCCTGCTGAAGTGCCAGTGGGTCAAGCATCTCGAAATCGCCGTGTATCAGGGCGACGCCTACGCCAAGGCATTTTCCGGCCACACGGGCCAGACTATTTCCCTGGGCGGCTACACCGCCGACGGCGACGACGCGTCCAACGAGCTGGAAGAACTGATCATGGACACTCAGATCGCCATGCACAACATCCAGCCCACGCTGGCGCTGTTCTACACCCCGAAGATGAAGCCGTCCTATCTGGAAAAAGCGGTGGAAGTCGTCCGCCACGGCAGTGGCCAGCCCCAGTTCATGAACATGGACGCTGCGGTTGCCCGTTCGCTGGTCCGCTTCGCTTCGCGCGGGATCACCCTGGACGAGGCACGCACCCTGCCCGTCATCTTCGGTTGCGTAGGTACCGGCATGCAGGGCAAGGGTTCCTATGTGACCTTTGAAGGCCAGCCCAACCTTGCCAAACTGGTTGAGTTCGCCATGTACAACGGTTATGACCCGCACACCCGCAAACAGGTCTTCCCTGAAGTCAAGGCGGCCGAAGATTGCGCCACCTTTGAAGAACTGTATCAGGCGCTGTTGGGCCATATGGATCACGCCTACGACGCACAGCGCAAAATCAGCAACCTGGGCAACTGCACCCGCGAGGAAGTTGTCCCGAACATCTTCCGCTCCTGCCTGCTTGACGGCTGCATTGAAACGGGCCTGTGCGAAGAGGCTGGCGGTCCCAAGTATTCGCAGTCCCTGTGCATCACCGCCACGGGCATTGACGCCGTGAACTCCCTGTACGCCATCAAGCACCTGATCTATGACACCAAGAAACTCACCTGGGCACAGCTCAAGGAAGCGCTCGCGGCCAACTTCGAAGGCTACGAAGACATCCAGAAGATGTGCTACGATGCTCCCAAACACGGCAACGACATTGAAGACGTGGATCAGCTCACCCGCCGCTTCTTCCGCGATGTCGAGCGCACCTACCGCTCGCACGGCCCGGACTACTTCGGCTACGAGGCGCACATGGATCCCTTCTCGCTGTCCTATCACAACTACTTTGCCCCGATGACCGGCGCGCTCCCCAACGGCCGCAAGAAGGGCGTGGCCCTGACCGACGCCAGCGTTTCCGCCATGCCGGGCACCGACGTGAATGGCAGCACGGCGCTGATCAAGTCCGCCGCGCAGGCCATTGATACGGTTCGCAACAACTGTAACCACATGAACATGAAGTTCCTGCCTTCCGCCCTTGAAGGTCCGAATGGCACCCGGATGCTGCTCAACCTGCTCAAGACCTACTTCGATCTCGGCGGCGGCCACATCCAGTTCAACTGCGTGGATTCCGAAACGCTGAAGGACGCGCAGGTCAACCCGCAGGAGTACAAGGATCTCGTGGTACGCGTGGCAGGGTTCTCCACCTACTTCACCCGCCTGTACAAGGGTGTGCAGGACGAAATCATCAAGCGTACCGAATACAAGAGCGCCTGATCATCTGCCCGTCTCCGAAGAACGCCCCGCCCGTCTGTGCTCCAGGCGGGCGGGGCGCCCCCCGGCAACCTCCATACCCAAAAGAGACATATACCATGCTGGAAATCACCGTAGCTCCTGAAGTTCTTGAGAAGTTCAAGGAGCTGTTTGCAGAAGAAGATAACGAGGACGCCGTATTCCGCATCCGTGAAACGAAAGTAGGCGGCGGCTGAAAAAGCCACATGGAACTCCGTGTGAGTCTTGATGAACGTGAAGATCCCGATGAAGAGCAGGAAGTACAGATTGAAGGCCTGCCTTTTGTTGTCAGCGAAGACGTAATTGACTCCTACGGTCTGACTTACGCCATTTTTGTAGGGGAAAACGGAATCCCCGGCGTCAGCTCTCCGATGCAGGGGAACCAGACCGCGCAAACGGAAGACGGAGCCAGCGGCGAAGGGACATGCGCTTTGTCCAAAGCCGATAACTGATTTCCGTTTCCGGGCATACTGCGCGCAATCCCCCTGCTTGTGTGACGGCTCCCTGGCGCATGCCGTTTTCTCCTGAGGGTATCTCCAGCCCCTCTCATGGGAACACAGGCGCACGAGAGGGAATTCATTACCTGTTCGAGGATGGAGCGCAGTATGCTGAAGATTGCCATTGATCCGAAAGTGCTTGCCAAATTCAGGGAGCTGCTGGCGGAAGAAGATAACGAAAACGCGGTGTTCCGCATTCGGGAAACGAAAGTCGGCGGGGGCTGCAAAAGCCGCGTAGAACTCCGCGTAAGCCCGGACGAGCGCGAAGACCCCACCGAAGAGCAGGAAATTCTGGTGGAAGGGCTGCCCTTTGTCGTAAGCAATGAAGTCATCGACTCTTATGGGCTGGAATATTCCATTTTTGCAGACGACCATGACATGCCTGCCGTCCGCTCCCCTTTGCAGCCCGCACAGACGGAATGCCCCATAGCCAGGGCCAAGGCGGAAGCTGAAGCCAGAGCAAAAGCGAAGAAGGGAGAATAGGCCGGAACAGGCGGCCTTGCCACTGGAACGTCATATTCGTCCCATGCGGACGCGGAAAAACGCCCCCTGCCCGGCGGGAAACGCCGGGAAGACCGATTATCGGACAAGTTCGCCATGCTGCGTATCACTCTGACAAGTCAGGCGCGCGACGTACTGCGCAACATCCTGGCCCGGGAACGTGAAGGAGCCCCAAACGCCGTGTTCCGCATCCGGGAGACGCGGCGCGGCGCATACGATGACGCCGTGTACGAGCTCCGCCTCAGCCTTGACGAACAGACGGAAAATGACGAAATCGCAGTGTGCGGCGGTATGCCCTTTGTCGCCGACCGGGATTTCCTTGCCCTGAGCGGCGAGGCTCCCAGCTTTTACATTGTCACGGACAACGGCATACCCTCTGTCCAACCCTTCAGCCCATACTTCAAGCCGGCTTCATCTGCCAACTGACTCCGACGACGGAGCGGGGCTTAAAACCATAAAGAACACGTTGATGAACATCATGGAACAGATCCAGAGGGCTGAATCCCTCATGAGTCAGGGCAAGGCGGAAGAGGCCATCACATTTTATAAAAAACTCTGCCGCATGGAACATCTCACCGCCGCCGAACGCGGCATCGCGCTTTTCGGTCTGGGCACCTGCTCTCTTCTTCAGGAAAACTACACCGCCGCCTGTTCCAGTCTCCAGGAAAGCTGGGAACTGCTGATCCCCGCGCTGGGCACGAAAGATCCGCTCACCACGCGCACTATGGTTTTGCTTTCCCGCGTGCTGATTGCGCTCGGCAAGCTGGATTCCGGCATGGAGATCGGACGCGGCGCGCTGGAAAACCTTATTGAGTTGTACGGGCCAGAGCACGAACAAACGGCCACGGCGGCATTTTTTCTTTCTTCCGGCGCATACCGCTTCGGGCGGCTGGCCGAAGCCGAGGAGCTGCTCCTTCAGGCTCTGCACGCCTGGGAAAAAATCTACGGGCACGACTCGCTTCAGGCCGCCACCTGTCTGGACGCTTTGGGCAAGTTGCGGGATGTCTGCGGCGAAACGCGGGAAGGAACGGAATTTCATCGCCAGGCGTTGGACATCAAACTGAAAATCCTGGGCGATCATGAAACCACAGCGGCCTCTCTCGGACACCTTGGCATGGCGCTGGCGGATCTTGAAGACTGGAAAGGCGCAGAAGCCCTCCTGACTCGCTCGCTGGAGAGCTTCCGGAATCTCGGCGCAGCCGAGGACGCCGAAGGTACCAGGGCCTTTCAGGAAAAACTCGCCCAGTGCCAGCACCGGCCGGACCGGGAACCGGACAAGGAGTCGAATAATGGATAAAAACACGCTCATCGAGCGCATTATGGATATTGAATGGCAGATGTTCAGCAGCGTCAACAATGCGGGCGGCAAGGCCGCCTGCCAGACGGACTCCGCCACCTTCCGGATCATGCGCGCCAGCCAGTGCGCCGCATGGGACAAAGCTCTGCTGGCAAGCTGGCTGGCGGATTTTGAAGCCGCACAAGCTCAGGGAAGAAACCTCATGAGCGAAAAATACGCGCGCATGATGGAATCCACCTTTCCGGAGGAATACGCGCTCATCGCGGATCGCCTGCCGCCGCTCGACCCCGGCGCGGCCCAAAAAATTGAAGAAATTGTGGCTGTCCATCTGAAATGGAAGGAATACCTGGACGCGCGCTATCCGCATCTGGGAGAACGGGGCCGCCCCCTGCGCAGCCGGGACGACAGCACCGGCCTGCCCTCTCTGGAAACCTACATGCGGGCGGAACTGCAAACCCTTTCCCCCGGAACAATCGCACTGTACCATGCCGCCACGATGAAACGCGCCGGATGCGGTGAAAGCGAAGCCGAAGAAAATCTGCTCAATCAGGTCAAGCAGTACGGTTTTGCAAGCCTGGAAGAAGCCGAGCACTATTTCAGTACGCACGAATAGGTTGAGACAAACGCCGCATACTTCAGTGGCCGCCTTCTCACGGAAGGCGGCCACTTTTTAATTTCAGCGGCAACATTCGTTGCCGCAAATCAGTCGTGTTTCCACACGAGCAAAAGGCGACATGTGCCCACGGCTGGTGGCACTGCATCTCGTGCGGCTTCGCCGCCCTCAATTCCGCTCCGCGAAACCTTACTTCCGCTCCTCGCCCCCCTCCATGCCGCATTACCATGCGGCGGGGGGGTCGTCGCTCAAAGCTCGCTAACGCTCGCGCCTCCGGCGGTCAGCGATCATTTGAACACGATCAGCGGGCAATTCTGGCAGATATCCGCACCGGGGAAGGGCTGGCCTTCCCGCGTCAGCGAGACGCCTCCCGTTTTCTCCACCCGCGCGGCCATGCGCTCCGCCACTTCCCGGATATGATCGCCCGGCACCATGACGTTGATTTCCCCGCGCTCCATCTTGCCGGAATTATAGCTTCCCGCACAGGCCAGCGTCAGATCGGCCTGGCCTTCCACAAAACTGAACACCGCGCCGCCGCATATGGCGGAATTGACGCATAGCGCGGGCCGGAGGGGATGGACATCCCGCACGGCCATCCAGTCATTGAGAATATGGTAGGCCTGCATATTGTCGCAACAAAAATGGACCACATCGGGTTTTCCCGCCTGGGCGGACAGCGGACTCAAGGCCACAGCCAAGAGCTTTTTCCCGCTCAGGCGGGGCTTGCTTTCCACCACGCGCCGCACCTGCGCGTCATCCACACAAAATTTGCGGTGCATGCGCAGATCTCCCTCTTCCATATCGCGCAGGCCAAAGACGAAACGCGCCCCCTGGCACCACAGTTTTTCCATATCCAGCACAATGGTCAGCCCTTCCATCCGCGCGCCCAATTCGGCCTGGCAGAAGGTAAGCGGTTTAATCGGGGCATAATGGGGCCGCGCCTGTTTGAATGCCGCCAGTGATGCCTCATCAAAGAAAAAACGTATGCCCACCGGGGCGTGCATGAGCCGCAGCTCACGCATGAAAAATTCGTGCAATTCCGCATAATCCGTAAAGTGCATGGCGCCTCCCTGCTGTTACCGCAACAAAATGGCAGAGCAAAGGTATCCCCTGCCCTGCTCCGTAGTGCGTTCCAAAAGTGAAATAGGCTATGCAAACGGCATTCCACGGATACAGCTTGTGCAATAAATAACTATACCTGATCGTATACTTTTATTTTTTCTATATATCAATAATATCAACGTATTATGTTTATTACCCCCTTTCTTCTCATACCCGGAAATTGAAGCGTGCCCTGTAAAACCCGTCTTCCGAAACGTTGTCATCACGCCCCACAAAGAGCAAAAGGAATAATTTTGTACCAAAATGAATACAATTTGTATCTTCGCCGTAAAAAACCAGTTTCCATTTTCATAAATTTATTCAGCGTGTTATCACGTAAATCGCTCTACTGCCG
>JAEXGX010000242.1 GCA_023450535.1 Pseudomonadota bacterium
TTTATTTGAGATATTGAAAAAAACTGCCAACACCGCCGGCTTGCATGTGAAACAATTTTGTACATCTGGAGGGAACTATGTCCCAGGTAGGTCAGGTCGGCAATGGAGGCATCCCGCAACAACAGCAAGTGCAACAGACGGCACCCCGCCCAGGGGTAGGTGCTCCCGCTGAATTGCAGGGCGCACGCCCGTCGCGGGGCGCGTTAATCGGGCGTATTTTCGCCGGTATTTTTACGCTGGGATTGAGTGAAGGCATCCGTGCCCTTGTGAATCATGTCCGCGCCGGGGACGCTCCGGCGCCACGCGTCGCGGTTGAAAACCTTCCTCCTGCTCCCCCCCGGGCGGATATTTTTAATAATGATCTGGTGGCTAAGCTGAAAAAAAATGAGCTGCCGCCCGCTCATCAGGCGGCAGTGCATGAGGCTCTTGGCGAGTTGCGCACCCGCTTCGGCGCGGACGTGATCCCGGAAGGTGTCATGTTGGGGAATTGGCCCGGAGGCCGGTCCTTGATGTTTAACATCGCGGGAATGGTGCGTAACGCGACGGAAGAGGTTTCTCCCCAGGCTCTGCGTGCCATGATCGAAGAACAGGGCATGCCATTGATGGCCGCCCTTGTTCTGGAGCGCCGCATCGGCGCGTATTGTGAGGAAATCGGCTTTGCTGGCGCAGTGCCGAACCTCCTCCGAGACAATTTGCTGACGGAAAATCCCGAGCTTGCTGCCAACTTGAAGGCATGTACGAATCATACCTCTGCCAACGAGGTAGTGGAACCCGCCATGCCCGTCATCAAAAAATATGTTCAGTTGCGCCATGATGTGAGCACGGCCGCAGCTCAGGCAAAAGATTCTGCCGTTGCCGAACTGGCCCGGGCCACAGGGCTGAGTGAGGCCGTTGTCCGTCAGAGAACCAATTGGACCAAGCTGGAAAATTCTTTTGCATATCTTGGCTCTGATATTTTTAAGGGAGAAAAGCCGCTTCAAGGAGACGAACTCAATGCCGCTTTCAAACAAGTTGCGGACAAATTCGTGCAGCAGAAGGCGGAACTTTTCAATTCGGTGGACGGGCTTGGGCTGTCCGCAAGGCTTGCCGATTCCTGGAAGGCGGACGTACTTAAGACGGACACGCTGAGTAAGGGGGACATGTTCAAAGTGTTCCATGCCGCAGGTTCCAGGATTGATGCGTCCTCCCTGTTTACAGCCCTGAACGCCCCCGCCGGAGAGTTCACGGATGAGGAAATATTCGGCTTGATCGAAAGCCAGGCCATGAAAATTTATGACAGTCTGACCTCCTCTTATAGTGCCGCAGAGTGGGCAGATCTCGGTGCGGACGGGCAGAGCCTCGCCCAGTTTTATGCGGCGCAGGCCATGCTTGATGCGGTGCCAGGCTTGAGAGAGGCGTTGGCGGCCCGTCCCGGGCTGGTCGAGAGATTCATGGATCGGGCTTCCGGCCAGCTCTTGCAGGGACTGGAGGGAAGTACCAGCAGTAACCCAGCCGTGCAAGCTCAGAGTATGGTTCAACGTATGAGTTCAGTCATCGGAAAACTGATACTGCTTGATTTGCCCGCCCCGACCACTGAACACAATAACGCCCTTGCTGCTTCACTGGGCAAGGCGGAGATGTCGCTTCCCCATTTGCGGGCTCTGGAACACGCTATTGCTGACATGCGGACGCGGTTCGGAGCGGATTGCCTGCCTGCAGGGGATAGCGCAGAGGCTCTGCGCGGCTGGGATGCCGGAAAGCGCGAAAGTGTTTCTTCTCTGCTGACCAAGGCCGTGCGCACCTTCGCAACGCCCGTCACTTCCGGAGATATAACCGCGCTGTTTAACGCCACCGCCCGTAACGCCGCCACCCACGGAGCCTTTCGCGGACTGCTGAACGAAATGGCGCAAGGCCTGGGGCTTAATCTTGGGCCGGATGAACTTTCTCAGGCGGCGTTTGCGTTGCGGCAACGCCATCCTGAGCTTACGGATGCCATCGAGGGAGCGGAAAACCGCGCCGCTCTGGCGGAACTGTTGCGTAACCTTCCTGACGCCCCTGCTCTACTGCGAATTGAACATGATATAAAAGCGGCGTGGGACCAGGGCATAGCAGGCATAATCAGCTCCATAAGCCGGGCGACCGGCTTGCCTGAAGCCGAAGTGGAGCAGCTTCTTGATTTACGGGAAGTCGACCAGGGCGGAAAATTCGGCTATTTGCGTCAGGATCTCCGTAAGCGCGGCAGTGACATGGCCAAAAGTCCGGATGGGAGCATTCCGACGGATGAGATTCGGGCGGGGTACCAGCGCATTGTAGATAATTTTCTCGCAGGCAAGGAAGGGCTTTGGGCTTCGGTAGCGGGATTAGGTCTCTCGCCGGAGCTTACGGCAAGCTGGCGGAATGAGGTTTTGACCAACTCCACTCTGAAAAAGGCCGGATTTTTGCAATCCTGCTCGACCATTGCGGAGGGCATGGGCGCCTCGGCCCTGCGCACTGGCCTTGGCGAGTCCAACCTTGGCAATATTGAACTTTTTGGCCTGTTCCAGACTATTGGTGCGCAACTTGACGAAAGAGCCCACGCGGTCTTTTCCGCAGAGGAATTTCGCGACATGGGGTCTGACGAGCTTTCGGCCATCAACCGTTTTGCGCGGGAAGCCTTCCTGGATCGCAATCACGACCTTCAGGAATCCATGCGCGCACAACCAGATCGTATGCGTGCCCTGTTTGCCGAGGGCGAGGAGCGGTTGGCACAGATCCAGACGCGCATGGGCCGCGTTTCGCATGAGTCGCCGGAAATGGCCGCGCTTCAGGCGGAATACGCTTCAGTCTCTTCGGCTATGAGCATCATTTCCACTGTGGTGAGGATGGAAGAATAAGCTGTGTTTGCGGTTGCGAAGGCTTTTGCCCTATGACGCAAGGCACTTTAATTTTGGCCTTGTCAGTTTATTTTCCCCCTGTGGAGGGGATGCAAAATCATAAAAGGAGTTCTGATGAACGCACAAGAACTTGTCGCCGAACTTGGTGTGAAACTGGGCATCTCATTGGAGTTGAGTGAAACCGGAACCTGCCGTGTCCACTTTGATGACGATGATGTGGATTTTGAACAGGCTGGGAACGCGTTGTACATCATGGCGGATATCGCTTCCGCAGCGGGGCGGGAAGATATCTGCGGGCGGCTGCTTGCGGCGAACAATCTCGGCGCGGAAAGCGGCGGCGCGTGCATCGGGCTGGACGTTGGGCGGAATACCTTTACCATGCATACGGTTTTTCGTGGCGGCGCGAATTATGAGGATTTCGAGGCGGAGCTTACCCTGTTTATCAAAGCCCTGCGTTATTGGAAGGAATGGATCGCGCTGTCGATCTCTTCTGCTCCGGCTGCTTCTGCGGCAGGAACGGACGATCCCTCTTTTGCTATGGGGATGCTCAGAATTTAACCTGTTTGTTGCATAAAAAAGTCCGGCTCCCTTGAACATGCAAGGAATGCCGGGCTTTTTTGTATGTTGCACAGGAATAGATGATTAGCCGCGCTTCGTGCTTCGGCCCAGAACAATCCATCCTGTCAGGCAGACCAGTCCGGAGAACAGGCTGATCGCCGCAGTGGAGCTGATGGGGTTGGTCCACAATCCGCTGGCCAACATGGCGAAACTGCCGCAAAATACCGCTGCACTGCCGATGAGCGAGGCCACGGTGCCGGTATCGCTGTCAAGCTGGGTCATGAGGATAATGGTTGAGGGCGGCCGAATTGCGGTGGAACAGAAGGTAACGGGCAGCATCAGCGCCGCGAACCAATACGGCCCGGCGTGTCCGAACACGAGCAGCAGGGCGGAACTCGCCGCGACCACAGCAAAGCAGGTGGTAATCAGGCCGTTCTGCGGCAATTCACGCAATACCCGGGGGTAGAGCGTGGGGCCGAGTACGGAAGCCAGTGCGTTGGCGCAGAAGAAGACACTGTACAATTGGGGGCTGACGCCGAAGTTCTGCTGGTACACATAAGCCGATGTGGCCAGAAAGACCATGATTGGCATGCTGGCGATGGAGAAGATGACAAGCAGGGCGGAAAATCGGCCGTGCCCCAAGACAAAGGCGATACGCCCCAGCGATTTCAGGGCCGGGCCTTCGGTGGGGCGTTCCAGTGATTCGCGCAGGGGCAGCAGACCCAGCCAGGCGAGCGCTCCGCAGACGACGAAAGCCCAGAAAATGCCGCGCCAGGAAGTAAAGGCCAGCAGAAAACCGCCCAGTACCGGGGCAATCATGGGGGCAATCAGCATCATGGTCTGGATGGTGGTGAGCACGTTTTCCATGGTGCGGCCCTTGAACACGTCCTTGGTAATGGCCATGGCCACGGCGCTGACCGCGCCACTGCCGACGGCCTGGATAACGCGTCCGGCGATGAGCATCCAGATATTGGTGGAAAGCGCGCATAGCACACTTGATGCGAGGTACAGCGTCAACCCGGCCAGAATGACGGGGCGTCGGCCGTATTTGTCGCTGAGCGGTCCCCAGACCAGCATGGACAAGGCGAAAAAGAACATGAAGCCCATGAGCGTAAGGTTGGTGAGACCCGGCGTGGCTTGAAAATACTCGGCCATGATGGGCAGGGCGGGGAGAAAGAGGTCTGTGGAAAGAGGAGTGAAGGCGCTAAGGAAGGCGAGATAGACAATAAGGGCCTTTCTGCCAAGGTTGTAAGCCGGGCAGGTGTCAAGAGTGCAGTCGGTATCCATGGGAAGTGTCCCTTCAGAGAGGCGCGGTGCGCCGAAATTCAGGTGGTCCGGGACGGGGGGACGCCCGCGCGGGGGACGCGGACGTGGGACAAAATTTGGTGGAACTGTATATAGAATCGCTCGACAGACATGTCAAAGCGGGTGTGAAAAGAAAAGGTTACAAAAAATTACAGAGTGTAACTTGTGCATTCGGAAACAAAGAGTCCGCCGTACACGGCGGACTCTTTGTTTCCGAATGGTGTTCAGATCGGGCTACACGTCGGTAGGAGCACCCTCGACGGGCTTGCGGCCCAGAGCAAGGAACGCGGCGAGGCAGGCTACGGCGAAGATGACGCCGATGATTTCGGAGATGCCAATGCTCATGCCAAAGCCCATGTTGGGTTCATAGCAGATGTAGGTTGCGCTGGCGGCGGTAATGAATACGGCGGGCAGTGTGCAGATCCAGTGCAGCTTGTCCCGGCGGAACAGATAGGCGGCGGCAGCCCACAGCATGATGGCGGCCAGAGTCTGGTTTGACCAGCCAAAGTAACGCCAGATGATGTTGAAGTCGATCTGCGACAACGCGATGCCGATGATGAATACCGGAATGGCGATGGTCAGGCGCTTGACCGGAGTGAGCTGAGGTATGCGGATCATGTCCGCGATGGTCAGACGGGCTGCACGGAAGGCCGTATCGCCTGAGGTGATGGGCAGCACGATAACGCCAAGAATGGCGAGCAGGCCGCCGAAGGAACCCATAAGCGCGCGGGAAGATTCATAGACCACGTTGCTGGCGGTACCGGCATTGATGGAGGCGGCCAGAGCAGCGGGGTCCTGGTAGAAGGTCATGCCCACAGTGGCCCACACCAAGCCGATGAAACCTTCGGCAATCATTGCTCCGTAGAATACGGAACGGCCTTCCCGTTCGTTATCCACGCAACGGGCCATAAGCGGGGACTGCGTGGCATGGAAACCAGAAAGCGCGCCGCAGGCTATGGTAATGAACATCAGCGGCCACAACGGCAGGTGGGCAGGATGCTGGTTCACTCCCCATTCTGCCCAGTGGTAGAACTTGCCGGAATCGTCCACGAACAGCATCAGGGTGATGCCGAAGGCCATGATCAGCAGCAGCGCGCCGAAAATGGGGTAGATGCGGCCGATGAGTTTGTCGATGGGCACGATAGTGGCAACGAAATAGTAGAAGAAGATTACGCCCAGCCAAACCTTGAAGTCCATCCATTCAGGGGTGAGCTTGGCCAGCAGGCCAGCGGGAGCGGTGGCAAACACCACGCCCACGAGGAGGAGCAGCAGCACGGCGAAAACGCGCATCACCCATTTGGCGATGTTGCCGAGGTTGTAGCCCACAATTTCAGGTACGTTGGCACCGTTGTAGCGCACGGACAGCATGCCAGAGAAGTAGTCATGTACGGCTCCGGCGAAAATGGAGCCCAGCACGATCCACAGGAGAGCGGTGGGGCCGTAGAGTGCTCCCATGATGGGGCCGAACACCGGCCCGACGCCTGCTATGTTGAGCAATTGGATGAGCCACAGCTTCCATTTTGGCATGGCCACAAAGTCCACACCATCGGCGTGGGTCACAGCGGGGGTGGGGCGCTGGGGCTGAGGGCCGAAGACTTTTTCCACAAAGGCGCCGTAAATCAGATACCCCACGATGAGGCCTGCAGTCGCGATGATGAACCACATGAATCTTGGCATAGTTTCTCTCCCGTGAAACAATGTTTTTCCGACATGCGCCGGGGTTTTGCTAAACGCTATTGAGAACCAATTTTGTTGTCAAGGTATTTCATCTTTTATCTGTAAGACGTGAAAAGGGTTACGGATAAAAAGCGCAGAGATGAGTCATGTTACCTGTGATTCTTAAAAGTTCTGTTAAAATTGGGTGTTGTAAAACTCAACCGCCGGAGGTTCGAGCGTGAGCGAGCTTGGAGGCCGACCAGGAAGGCGGCCCCGCACGGGCATCGAGAGCAGAGATGACGACCCCCCCCATTGCTTCCAGGGCGGCATGGAGGAGGGGGAGAAGCAGAAGCAATGTTTCGCGGAGCGGAGCCGAGGGTAGCGCAGCTTCACGAGGCATAGAGCAACCAGCCGTGGACAGGAGTTGCCTTTGGTCCGTGTGGAACACGGGCATTCTTGCGGCAACATGCGTTGCTGCCTGGCTTGGGCTTGCAGAATTCCTGTGGCTTACCCCATCAACCGGAAACCTTAACACAGCCTTCTTAAGAACAGCTTTAAAGTGAAATGGCTTCAGGAACCGGAGTGCGATTTCCAGCGGTTGTGCATCCAGAACCATTGTTCGGGCACAAGGTGCACGGCCTTTTCCACCGCTTCGGTATAAAAACTCGCAGCAGCGTTCACTTTTTCCGCACGGTTGCCCGTAAGTGTGGCTGTGTCCAAAGGCGGCTGGAGGTGAAGAACATAGCCGTCCCCTTCCCGCAGCAAAAAAACGGGCCAGATCAACGCTTCCGCCCGCACGGCAAGCAGGGCCGGGCCCATATTCACAGCGGCCTCTTCTCCAAGAAAGGGGAGGAACAAGGCTTCGCTACGCGGGGCGTTATGATCCACAAGAAAGGCCACAATGCCCTTTTTTCGTAGAGCTCGCAGCACGGCGGCGGCCACAGTGCGGTGCCCGGCCATGGTTGCGCCGCGCGCTTCGCGTCGGGAAGAAATAAAGGCCTGGACTGCGGGATTGGGATAACGTCGCACCACTACCACGCGTGGGCGTGGTTCTTCATAGAGTTCGCCTAGCATGGAAGCCAGCAATTCCCATGCGCCCAGGTGGGCCGTCGCCGCTACGATGGGGCGTTCGCAACTCAGCATTTCTTGAAGCAGATCCGGTTCCGCAATGCGCAGGAGGGGAGAGTTTAGGCCGAAACGATCGGTCAGCAAAATTTCCATAAAGGAACGCGCATTATGGTAGAAACTGGCGTAGGCTGTGGCGCGGGCCTCCGGCTCCGGAAGGTTTAAGTGGCGAACGATGTTATCAGTTGCCAGTTTGCGGCGGGTGGGAAGGGTATGCCACATCAGGCGGCCGAATCCATTGCCCAGCCGGGAAAGCCCACTGAAACCAAGTCGTGAAAGCAGGGACGCACAGCCGGAAAACAGAGCTAACTGGATGCGATGGCGCAAGTTCACGGGCGCTCCTTGTCGTGGCCTCCGGAAAGGAGCGCGAGTTCCGTCAACTCGCGTTCAAGGCGGGTACGGGCGGCGGTAAGGCGGTCGTCGTTCAATTCGCCGGCTTCGATTTTCCAGGGGGTGCCGAAGTTGATGTCCACCCGCCCGAAGGGGACGGGCAGTTTGAATTTATCCCAGGTGGGAAGGTGCAGTGCGGGGCGGGGCAAAATGCGGACGGGCACGATCCAGGCATCAGCGCGGCTGCTCAGAAAAAATGCGCCATCTTTGGCTTTGTGCCGGGGCCCCATGGGGCCGTCCACCGTGATGCAGGCGTGTACGCCGTCTTGTTTCATCAGGCGGGAAGCGCCGAGCAGTGCCTTGAGGCCGCCGCGTGTGCTCGAACCGCGCACGGTGCGCAGGCCGAGACGTTCCAGCACGCGGGCCAGAAGTTCGCCGTCGCGGCTGGGGCTGACCACCGTGACAATGTCCAGCCCGCGCTTGACCCGCATAAGCGGAAAAAGTTCGTCATGCCAGAGGCAGAACACCATGCGCTCTCCTGCCGCATCCAGGGAATCCACAGCCTCGCGGCTCCGCTCGTGGAAGCGCAGGGTGCCGCACAGGGCCTGATAAAAATAATAAAAAGGGGCGGCGGCCCAGACCAGGGAAATGCGCATCAAGCCTCCGGGCGCGGGGAAAGAGAAAGGGGAGATGGTTCAGTCGTAGTTAAGTTCATATTTTTCGGGACTGCAGCAAAGTCGGCAGTCTCGTAACTCCTTGACGGAGTTCCTTATACCTTACATTATCCCCTTGTGCCAGCCCCTCCCTTTCCTGGGGAAGGGCGCAAAAAAAGAGGTTTCTATGAGCGTTCTGGATTGCCGGGGCATGCCCTGTCCACAGCCCGTGGTGTATTGCCGCGACAGGCTGAAGGAAGGAAAACATGCCGGTGAGATGCTGGAAGTGCTGGTGGACAATTCCGCTGCTGCGGAAAATGTAGGTAATTTTTTGCAGGGACGCGGCTTGGCTGTGGAAACACGGCAGGAAAGCCCTGTGCTGTGGCGTCTGTGTGTGTTTGTTCCCGCTGAGGGAATCGGTCCGGAATGTGCGTTGTCGTCCGAGCACATGGAACATGCAGGGCGGACGCTGGTGTTCATCCCCACGGAGACGCTTGGCCGGGGCGATGATGTTCTGGGCGCAAAGCTTATGGTGAATTTTTTGGGCTCCTTGCCTGAACTGGGGCGGGAATTGTGGCGCGTGGTGCTGGTCAACGGCGGAGTGAAGCTGACCGTCGGCGGGCCTGCGCTGGATAAGCTGAAAGCCCTGGCTGACGCCGGATGTTCCATTCTGGTCTGTGGCACCTGCCTGGATCATTTCGGACTGCTGGATAAAAAACAGGTGGGAGATACCACCAACATGCTCGATATTATTACCAGCATGCAGCTCGCGGACAAGGTTGTCAGGGTGTAGTACGCCCTGTACCCCCAATTATTGCACTATGTTTTAATTATTGGGAGTTCGGGGGAGAGTACCTCCCCCGACGGGGCACGGGGCGCCTTTAGCCGTAGAAGCAGAACTTCGTACGGATAAAGAGAGCAGAGATGAGCCTCGATTTATCAGCACCTGGGCAAACTCCGTTTTGGAATTTCTGGGGTTGTTGACTTTTTCAACAACCCCAGAAATCAGATATTTTCAGGGAGAATACAGTATGGGGCGGAGGTTGCGGATATGAGCGGAAATCCGGAAGAAAACGGAGGCGTACGCCTGAACAAGGCTTTGGCAGACGCGGGGCTGTGTTCCCGGCGCAAGGCTGATGAACTTGTTTTCGCCGGGCGCGTGAGCGTCAACGGGACAGTGGCGGACAGCCCCGGCCTGCGTGTGCAAGCTTCGGATCGGGTAAGCGTGGATGGCCGCCACGTGCGCCTGCGCGCCCCGAGCGTGACGGACGCAAAGGCCGCCCGGCCGGACAAGACCGGGGAACACTGGACGCCGTGCTGGCTCATGCTGCACAAGCCGGTGGGCGTGGTGTCCACGGCACACGACCCGGAAGGGCGGCGGACGGTGCTTGAATTCGTGCCGCCCGCCTGGAAAGAGCGCAGACTTTTCCCTGTAGGCAGGCTGGACTATTTTTCGGAGGGGCTGATCCTGCTGACCGATGACGGGGAACTGGCTCACCGGCTCAGTCATCCGCGCTGGCATCTGCCGCGCCATTACGAGGTCCTTGTGCGTCCGGAGGAAGGGGTTTCCCTCCCGGATGTTCTGCGCCGCATGGGCCGGGGCATGACTTTGGAAGAAGGAGAGCATCTGGCTCCGGTAGAGGCCGTGGAACTTCCTGCGCGCCCCGGCATGGGGCGGGGTATTCTGATCGGCTTGACCCTGCGTCAGGGCCTGAACCGCCAGATCCGCAGGATGTGCCGCGATCTCGGTCTGACTGTACTCAAACTGCGGCGCGTCAGTCAGGGGCCGCTGAGTCTGGGAGCCCTCCGGTCCGGCGAGGTCCGGGCGCTGAGCGGGGAAGAGGTCGCCGCGTTACGTCGGGCTGTGGGGCTGTAGGGTGCGGATTTGGAAAAGAGAGCGTTCAGCGAGAAGTATCAAGGAGATGACAGAAATGATGGATATACGTTTTCAGACCGGCGGAAGCAGCCGCTGGAAGGCCGATGCCGCATTGGCGTTTTTCTTTGAAGGAGAGGGACCGGAGCAGGCTGCTCCTGCATTGGAGCAGGCCGCTCCCTGGCTCGGCATTGCTCCGGCCTGGCGCGACTATCGGGGGAAAAAGGGCGAAGTGGCCGTCATGTACGGCCCAACCGCCATGGATCTTTCCCGGGTGGTAGCTCTGGGTTTGGGGGCTCGGGAAAAGGCGGGAGGCGAGGGCGGCCTGACCGCGTTGCGTCACGCCGTGGGCGGCGCATTGCGTCTGTGTCGTGAACACGGACTGGGAAGCGTGGCCGTGGACATGCCCTCCGTGGAGCGTATCGCTCCGATTTACGGCCTTGATGCGCCTCGCCTAGCGCGGGAGATCTCTCTGGCGGCATTGCTGGGTCTGTACCGTTATGAACGCTGGCTGAGCGGAAAGGACACCTCTCCGGCAGACCCGCGTTGGATGGCTTTTCTGTTTCGCGAAGGATATGTGGATGATGCGGTGCAGGATGCCGTGCGTCTGGCCGAAGCGGAGGCCGCCGGTCTGTATCTGGCCCGGGATTTGGCCAATGGCCCGGCCAACGAGGTGACTCCGGTCTTTATGGCGTCCACGGCGGAGGAACTTGTCTCCCGTTATGCGGAATACGGTATGAAGTGTCGTGTGCTGGGGCCAAAAGAACTGGAAGAGCGCAACATGGGCGCGTTTTTGGCCGTGGCCCGCGGCGCGGAACGTGAGCCCCGGCTTGTGGTTCTGGAGTATGTACCCAAAGGGGCGGAAGGCAGACCGGTCGCACTGGTGGGCAAGGGCATCACCTT
>JAEXGX010000350.1 GCA_023450535.1 Pseudomonadota bacterium
TGCCCAGAGAGGCAATATTGTTCATATGTGTTTTGGAAGAGGTGGTGCGCAGTTTCATGCCCTGCACGTCTTCCAGGTTTTTGATTGGAGAAGAAGTAATGATAGGGCGGAGGCAGGAAGGCCATGCCCCGAGCACTGTGGCATTTTTCTGATTCAAGGTATTGAGAACCGCTTGGCCTTCCGGTGAATTGAAGGTTCTGAAAATGCTGTCCATATCAGGAAAGAAATAGGGCAGGTCGAATACCTGAAGGGCGTTGGAAAACGTGGAAAAATTGGACGTGGTATTGATGGTCATCTGGATTGTGCCGAATTGCAGTCCCTGAAACACGGTGTCTGTATTGCCCAGAACGCGGTTGGTATGGACAGAAAACTTCAGACGCCCTTCCGATTTTTCTTCCGCATATTTTTGGAATACAGAGACGAAAAGCTTCACATAGGTATCAGAGGGGGGACCATCCAGAGCCACCTTGATAACCGGCGCGGCGTGAGCCGGAAATGCGGCAAAACTCATGGCGGCAGCCAGCAGCAGACCGGAAAGACGGGACAGGGATTTCATGGTCATTCTCCTTGTAAAAGTGTTCAGAGAATAAAGAGGACGAGACCGGGGAAGAAAGCAATGAGCAGGACGCAGACCAGCATGGAAAGGACAAAGGGCAGTACCGCTTTGCCCAGGCTCATGATGTTGATGCCGCTGACGGCGCAGCCTACGAAAAGGTTGGTTCCCACCGGAGGGGTGAGATAGCCAATGCAGAGGGAGACCAGCATGAAGATGCCGAAATGCACGGGATTGAGACCGTAGCTGATGACCATGGGCACCAGGAGCGGTGTCAGGATGAGAATGAGGGCCGCAGTATCCACAAAAGCGCCCAATACCAGAAACATCGCCAGCATCGCCAGCAAAAACACATTGGGGTTGTTGGTAATACCGCGCATGCTTTCCAGAAGAAACTCCTGCGCGTTGAAATACATAAGCAGGGTGCCGAATGCGTTGGCGGTAATGGTGATGAAAATCACCATGCCCAGGGTCCGTGCAGAGGAAAGCATGATGTCGCGTATTTTTGCCAGTGTCATGGAACGGGTGATCAGACTTTCCACAAGCAGGGCATAGACCACAGCAATAACCCCGGCTTCGGTGGGGGTGACGATACCACCGTAAATGCCGCCCAGCACAATGACGGGTACGCCGATGGCCCAAATGGCTTTTTTGAATGCCTTCCAGCGTTCGACGCTGCTACACTCCGGGTGAATGATACCGTACTTGCGCCGGGCACAGATGACTGCCGCCACGATCATGAAGGCAAAGGCCACAAGAAAGCCGGGAATGATGCCCGCAAGGAACAAATCGGTAATGGATACATTTCCGCAGGCTCCATACAGGATCAGAGGAATGGACGGGGGAATCATGACGCCCAGGCTTCCACCAGCCGCACTGCACGCGGTGGAAAAGGCCTTGGGATAGCCGTCTTTTTCCATGGCCGGAATCATGGTACTGCCCACGGCCGCCACGGTAGCGGCAGAAGATCCGCAAAGAGCGCCGTAAAAGAGGCAGGTCAGGATGGTGATATGGGCCATGCCTCCGCGTTTGTGCCCGCAGGTGGTCCGGCACAGGTTCAGCAAGCTGTCCGCCAGTGTGCCGTGCTGCATGATGTCCCCCGCCAGAATGAAGAAGGGAACGGCCATGAGCGGGAAAGAATCAAAGGTGGTGAACATCTGCTGGGTAAAAAACTCCAGCGGAATGTCCGCAACATATACGCCGGCAAGGGTAGCACAGCCGATAGTGACGCCGATGGGCACGCTGAGGGCCAGCCCGGCGGCCATGATGACGAGTGTGACAAGCAATGGATCCATGGCGCTGCCTCATGCGGGGTTTTGTTTCTGGCCAATCTGGCCGGTGGCGATAAGATATAGGTTGCGCGCCGCCTGCAGGGCGGCCAGCGCCGCGCAGAACGTGATGCCTACCCAGATAATCCAGATGGGAAACGGCATGGAAACAGCCGTTTGGCCCATGTCACGGATTTGCCAGGTAATATCCCCGGCGAGATAAAAAAACATTATGAAAAACAGTATATTGACAAAACTGCACAACATATTCAGCCATGTTCTCGGGCGCGGAGGCAGGTTGTCCAGAAGAATGGTGATACGCAGATTGGCGTCGCCCCTCATACTGATGGACAAAGCGACATAGCAGCTCAGGCAGAACAGGAAGCGCGCCACTTCTTCGGGCCAGGGCAGGGCGTGATTGAAGACATAGCGGCAGACCACCTGGATGAAGATGGCCAGAACCATGACGGAGGTCATTACGATGTACAGTCCGTTAGCCACGGAATCAAGGTATCGGAAAATTCTGTTCATCAACATTTCCTTTATGCGGAGGTGAATTCAGTTGGCAGACAGATCCGACTGCGGGGTGAAACAGAGAAAGGGTATTTCAATGACAAGACATTCGGGAAAGGGCTTTCCGGTCCGGGAAAGCCGGAAAGCCTTTCTCCGTTACAGGCCGAGCAATTCCGCTGCGTTTTCGTAAGTATAGCGGCGGTACTGAGTTTCCGTCAGGCCGAAGCTCCGCACGTCTTCCACGCTCTGCACCATGCCGCGCACAGGGTAGGCGGAACCGAACAGGAAGCGCTTGCCGTGCGTGAGCCGGATGCCGTGCGCGAACAGCGAGCCGCCCGCGATATCGGGCATATGGCAGTAAATATCGGGAATCAGGTAAACATTTTCACATACGCAGGCCACGGCGTCGGCGGCCAGTACCCACGGGTAAGAGGCATGGGCGATAATAAATTTGCCCTTGGGAAAATCCTTGGCCACATGCTGGAGGCATTCGGGATTGGCGAAGGAGAGGTCGGGCCCCAGATACATGCTCTGGGAGATCACCACGGGAACGCCGAGTTCGGAACAGCGTTCGTACACGGGGTACAGCCTGGCCGCATCAGGGCGCAGGGCAGGGTTCATGCAGCCTGGTTCCATGACAATACCGCGCAGACCGAGTTGCTTGATTGCGCGTTCTACTTCTTGTACGGCGCAGGCAATGATGTCCGCAGGGCAGGGACGGCCTTCAGAATCGTATTCCTTCCTTTCCGAAATATCGATGACGCCGAACCCGATGAGGTGATCGGCGTATTTCGCCACGCCGTTGGCCACTTCATCGTTACTCACTCCGCCGTAGCCACCGGGGACCGTGCGGGGCAGGACAACCCCCTTGATGACGCCAGCTTCGTCCATTTCCTCCAGAAATTTGGACATGGACATTGTTTTGGCAGATTCGATTTCCTTGTTTTCATCAAAATTGAAGGGAAAAGTCTGGTAGCCTTTAACATCGCCGAGAATGGATAACTTTTCAAAACCGGGCAATGGAGGCCGGACGCGAAAGTCGATGATCATGAGACGTACTCCTGAGATTTTTAATGGGCGAATTGCGCGCTTTCACCTTTATATGCTGTATAGAATACGCTTCGTGAAAAAAAATACGCATAGAGTTATTTTCAGGGCATTACATCAATTATATGAAAAAAAAGAGCATGACGCCAAGCTGGCCCGGTCTTCGGCATGCCGGGCTGTCTGCAGATATTTTAAATGCGGTATGCCGCGCGGATCCGGTTTTTCAGTCGAAACGCGCGCATACTGCGGAAGCTCTGCGATACGCCATTCAGAAAAAACGGGATACTGCTCAGAGCACAAGTATGCCGTCAGCCACGGCCTTAAGTTTTTCAGGGGCGAGAACGGTACATTTTTTTTTGGTAAAGCCGTCAATGATTCCCATATCCTGCATGGTCAGCAGGGTACGATTCAGGCTGGATTTATGAATGTTCAGCATAAGACCGAGCTCCAGTTGCGTTACGCTTGGCGCAAACTGGGAGCACCCTTGAACTTTGGAGCAGATGTGCAGATAATTCGCCACCTTGCTCGCCACGGTCTTTTGGCCCACGATATCCGTTATCATGTCAAGGGAAGACTGTTTGACCGCCATACCCCACATGACGTTGCTCATATGCTCCGGATATGCGGCGACAAATGCCGGGTCAACCAGCATGTCTCCGTTGAACTGATATATCTCGACGTCAGTCAGGCAGCGATGAAGGGGAAAGGAATTGCAGAAACCGGCAATGATGTATGATTCCCGGAACAGGCAACCTTCTGAAATCAGAAACTTGATATGTTCCTGCCCGTCGAACAGGGGGTGTATGGTACCTGTATGGCCGGATTTGATGTAACCGAAGGTATTGGCTTCTGTATCCGGAAATGTAAAACAGGAGTCCTTTTTATAGTAGATTTTTTTGATCGCCAGTGGCAGCAGATCCTCCCAGATTCGGGAAAGATTCCACACATGGCCCGGCATGGGGGGCATGATGTTTTTCCTGAATATAAACATAGACGCCTCCTTACCATACTTCTGTTGCTTCAGGCGAAGGCCAGTTTCATGGGTATGGCGCACATGCTCATTGCGTCATGAATTCATACTGCTCCAGTTTGTCCAGCACGGCGGCCAGAATCATGGCCATGACCCCGGAGACCACGGCCAGTTGCCGGGCCGGAACTTCACTCACATCCTTGCCGGACAAACGGTGGAAAAACACGCCGGGGCACTCTTCCGTGCGAGTGCGAACCAGAGGGTCCACGTAGGCGCGGAAGGCGTCGTCCACAAAGGCCGTCGCCTCATCAGGCGTGAATCCCAGCCCGGCCAGGAGGTCCTGTGTGGCCCGCAGGTATTCCACCACCACGATGTTGGGAGCCTGAACCATGAGGCCGTAGAGCACAGCGGCATGGACAAAGGCATACCACTCCCGCAGCAGTTTTTTCTCTTCAGCCGGAGAGGTGTGGGGCAGCCCCGCCCGTTCGGCCATGGCCAGCACGCCCGGTTTGCCGGAGTTGAGCTCAAACAGAATACCCGCGGCCTCCACGGCGCGGGCTACGGTCAACTGCTTTTTCATGCTTTAACCTCTCCCGTATTCCGGCTCTCACCCGGTTTTATACCCGCCAGCATGAGGCCGATGGCTTCCACTTTTGCCGTATCGGTACGTGGAAACACGTCGATGAAGTGCCCGCCGTACATGACGGCGAAGGTGTCGGCCAGGGTCATGGCTTCGGTCAGGTCGCTTGTTACCAGCAGAATGCCCGCGTGCTCACGTGCCGCCAGGATGCGCCGCCACACTTCTTCCATGGCGCTGATGTCCAGTCCCTGCGTGGGATTTTCCGCCACAATGAGTTTGGGGGTGCGGTAAAATTCGCGGGCGATGACCAGTTTCTGGAGGTTGCCGCCCGACAGGGAACCAGCGGGAACCGTGGGGTCGGGTGGCTGTACGTTGAATTCTTTGATGGCCTCGCGCGTTGCGGCTTCACCGCGTTTCCAGTCCATGAACGGGCCGTTCAGGAAGCTCAGCCGGTTGGTAAGCACGAAGTTGTCGATCAGGTTGAGTGTGGGGCAGGTGGCCAGCCCCTTACGGTCTTCGGGAATATAGACCAGACCGTCTTTCTGACGCACGGGAGTGTGAAAAAAGCCCTTCCAGTCCCGGCCAAGGATGTTCAGTACGCCTCCGGCCGGTTCTCGCAGGCCGGTGAGCATTTCCACTAGTTCCTTCTGGCCGTTGCCCGCCACGCCCGCCACGGCCAGCACCTCGCCCCGGCGCAGGGAAAAGTTCACGCCGTCCACCTTTTCACAGCGGGCGTCTTCCAGACGCAATAGTTCCTCGCCTTTTTCCACAGGAACAAGCTCAATGATCGGCTCCAGACTGCGCCCGATCATACGTGCGGCCAGTTCCCGCTCATCCGGCACTTCCTCGCGCAGGAACCTGTCCACAATTTCCCCATGCCGCAGGATTTCTATCTCGTTTGCCAGATCCAGAACTTCTTTCATCTTATGGCTGATGAAGACGATCGCCTTACCGTCCAGGGCCATGCGCCGCAACGCCTCGAAAAGCTGTGCAATCTCCGGCGGCGTAAGCACCGCCGTGGGTTCATCAAGGATGAGTACGCGACAGTCACGGTATAGCAGCTTGAGGATTTCCACCCTCTGCCGCTCTCCCATGGAAAGATCCGCGATGATTGCATCAGGGTCCACGTCCAGGCCGTAGCGTGCGGCGAGTTCCCGCACCCGCCGCCCCATGCTGCGCGGATTGATGATGCATGATTCCTGCCCCAGCAGAATATTCTGGGCCACGCTCATGGCGTCCACCAGCATGAAATGCTGGTATACCATACCGATACCTGCGGCGAGGGCGTCCTTGGGCGAACGAAAACGCGCAGGAAGGCCGTCCACATAGATGCAGCCCGAGTCCGGACGGGATTTTCCGGCCAGAATGGACATGAGTGTGGATTTGCCCGCGCCGTTTTCGCCGAGCAATGCCTTGATCCGCGTGGGGCGGATGTTCAGGGTGATATTGTTGTTGGCTTTTACCGAACCGAAACTCTTGCAGATGCCTTCGAGCCGGACAACGGGCAGAAGCTCGTCCGTCCGCTCCGCTCCGGCATACGCCGCAGGGTTCTGTTCCATCACTCGCTTTCCTTTTTGTCCGTCCGGGCCTTTCCTGCCCGGGATGAACCGAGCAGGTGCGCGCCGTCATCGGGCCGCAGCAGCATGAATACAAAGGCGGCGGCAGCCGTCATTGCGCCCACTGTGATGAATGTTTCATGCAGGGCCTGAAGAGAGTGCCCCGTTCCGGAGAAGAGGCGCAGCAGTGCGGTACTTATGGCTACCCCGAAACTGAGGCTGAGATTTTGCGAGACGGAAAGCAGGCTGTTGCCATCGCTGGCCATTTCCGCAGGGACATCTCCCAGCGTAATGGTATTCATGGCCGTGAACTGTCCGGACATCAGCAGGCCCTGGATGAAAAGCTGAGCTATGATCGGCAACATCGACGTCTCCGGTCGTTGCAGGGCCGTCAGCATGAACACGCCTCCGATGGAGAGGGTGAGGAAGAGCAGGGTGTTCCGGTAGCCGAAATATCCGAGTATGCGCAGTACCACTGTCTTGGTCATGATCGAGGCCACAGCAGGGGCCAGCATCAACAGGCCAGCGATGTCCGCCGAGTAGCCCAGCCCCACCTGAAGGAAAAGGGGAACAAGAAAGGGGATGCTTCCGATGCCGAGCCTGGCCACCACGTTACCTGCGATACCTACGGAAAAAGTACGGGTTTTGAATACGTTCAGGTTAATCAGCGGTGAGGCGCTCTTTCGGGCATGATGCACATAGGCGGCTATGCAGAGGAATGCCGTTGCCACCAGTGCCGCTGCGGTCCAGGGGGCGGACGTTTTGCCGCCGGTCAGTTCCAGCCCGGCGGTCATGGCCAGCACGCCAATGCCAATGAGCAGAAAACCCTTGACGTCAAAGGGACCCCGCGCCAGCCGGAAATCGGGAAAGACCTTGAGACCATAAAGCACGCCAAGAATTCCCAGAGGCACGTTAATCAGAAAGATCCAGTGCCAGGAAGCGTAGGTCACCAACCAGCCGCCCAGAATTGGCCCCATGATCGGGCCGATCAGGCCGGGGATCGTAATAAAATTGAATACCTGTACGAAGTCTTCGCGGTTGTAGGCGCGCATCAGAGTCAGGCGGGAGATCGGAACCATCATTGCGCCGCCGATGCCCTGTACCACACGGGAAGCCACAAGTTGCGGCAAGGAAGTGGACAGCGCGCATAACAGTGAACCGAGGACGAACATGCTCACTGCCGAGAGAAAGGTTCGCCGTGTGCCGAAGCGATCCGCCAGCCAGCCGCTGAGTGGTATAAGCAGGGCTACGGTCAGGGTATAGCCGATGACCGCCAACTGCATGGTAAAGGGCGAGCGGTGCATGTCTTTCGCAATGGTGGGCAGGGCTGTGTTCAGGATGGTGGAATCCAGCATCTGCATGAAGAATGCGGCCGCCGTAATTATCGGCAGTCCGGTCAGCATGTCGCGTGTGCGCAGTGCCATGGTTGTTATCCTCTTTTACGCGCCGGGCGCGATATTGTCGCCGAGAGCGGCGGGAGCGTTACGGCCTTTGCCCCTGGCGGAAGCCCACAACAGCGCGAAGATGGTCAGCGCGTACGGCAACATCATCATCAGCGAAGAGGGGATATTTGCGCCTAATGCCTGAAGGCGAAGTTGCAGGGCCATAATACCGCCGAAGAGCCATGCGCCCAGTACGGCGCGTCCGGGCCGCCAGAAGGCGAAGATGACCAGGGCCACGGCGATCCAGCCCTTGCCTGCCGTCAGGTTGTGCGTCCACATATGTGTGGCGCACAGGGAAAGATAGGCTCCGCCCATGCCCACGAGAAAGGCCCCGCCGAAGATGCCGAGCCAGCGCATGCGGATCGGGCTGACACCCGCTGCTGAAACGGCATCCGGGTATTCTCCAGTGGCGCAGAGGGCCAGCCCCGTGGCCGTGCGTTTGAGGAAGAGCCAGAGTAGGGGCGGAAGTAGGTAGGAGAGGTACACCAGCGCGTTGTGCTGAAAAAATACCGGACCGAAAAAAGGAATTTGTCCCAGCAGGGGGAAACTGAAGGGCTGGAAGCCCACGGTCAGCGTGCCCACAAAGGGTGTGCCCAGATAATCCGAAAGCCCTACGCCGAAGATGGTCAACGCCAGCCCGGATACGGTCTGATTACCCTGGAAGACCAGACATACTACGCCGTGCAACATGCCTATGCAGCCAACGCCCAGTCCTGCGGCCAGGACCGCCAGCCAGTGATTGCCCGTTTTGAGTTCCATAAAAAAGGCAAAAAATGCGCCCAGAATCATCATGCCTTCCACGCCAAGATTGAGCACACCCGAACGTTCCGTGAGCATTTCCCCCAGTGTGGCGTACAAAAGCGGTGTACCCGCAAGAATGGTGGCCGCCAGCAGAGAGATGAACAAATCTCCGCTCATGCCGTTTCCCCCTCTTGCTGCACGTTCACCCGCACCAGCCGGTAATGGTAGAAGAATTGTCCGGCCAGCACACAAAGCAGGATGAAACCTTCCAGAATGCCGCCAAATGCGGCGGGGACCTGAAGCTCAATCTGAAGGTTTTCCACACCCACCTTCAGACCGGCAAGAAAAAAGGAAAAGAAAGCGATGGAGGAGATACGCAGACGGGAGAGCCAGGCCACCACAATGGCGGTATAGCCGTAACCTGTGCATAGATTGGGCTGAAGCCGGTTGAATGTAGCGGACACTTCGACACATCCGGCCAGCCCGGCCAGTGCACCGGAGAGCGTCAGCACGAACACCAGCAAAAAGCCGTAGCGGATGCGCGCGTAGCGCGCGTTTCGGGGGTTTTCTCCTGCGGCGCGCAGTTCAAAGCCCAGCCGGGTGCGCCCGAGAAAGATCATAAGCGCCAGCGCCACGACGATGCACAGAATGATCCCGGCGTGGGTGCGGCCGAACAGGGAGGGAAATATTGCGGTGGCGGGGAACAGGGCCGTCATGGGAAAGCCCATGCTGGAAGGATCTTTCCACGGCCCGTAAACCAGGTAGCGCAGCAGCTCGATGCCGATGTAGTTGAGCATGAGCGTGGAGATTATTTCGTTGAGTCCGAAACGCAGCTTGAGCATGCCGGGAATAAAGCCCCACAGGCCGCCCGCAAGGGCGGCACCAATCATCATGGCGGGCAACATGAGCCAGGCCGGGGAACCCGGCGGCAGGAGCAGCACTGCGGCAGTCGCCCCCACAGCCCCCAGGGCGAACTGCCCTTCGGCTCCGATATTCCATATTTTCATGCGGAAGGCGATGGATACGCCGATGGAGCAAAGAAAGAGCGGAATAGCTTTAAGCAGTGAGTCTTCCAGCGGATAACGCCCGCCGAATCCCCCCTGAAGCAGGAGCACAAACGCTGTCCAGGGCGACTTGTTTTGAACGAGCAGGAGCATGGAACAGACGAAAAAGGCAAAGGCCAGCGCCGTGAACAGGATGGCAATTGACTTCCATCCTAACGGCAAAGG
>JAEXGX010000224.1 GCA_023450535.1 Pseudomonadota bacterium
ACCCAGAATAAGCGCAGTTTCGGGGGCAAGCCCGGTCAGAGAGGCGGTGAGCCTGCTCATGGCCGTAAACTGCGCGGCCAGAATGGCCAGCCAGGCAGGCACGATGACGGCGGCGGCCAGTCTGCGGGGAGAGAGGCCCGGGCGGGAAAAAACAGGGGGCGTTCCGCCCAGAAAGGCGTCGGCCATTTCCGGCATGGTATGCGCGCCGCTTTCCCGTACTTTCTTTGCCAGAAACAGCGTCAGGACAAGCAGCCCGCACGCGCCGCCCCCCAGCCACCAGAAGGCGGGCGTTCCCGCCTGCCAGGCCAGCCCGGCCATGCCCAGCGTGGCGGAACCGCCCACGCAGGAGGCAATAATGGAAATACCCACCTGCCACGGCCCGGAGGCGCGGTTGTTGACGAAAAAGGCGTCGCGTCCGTTTTTCGCGCGGGATTCGCGCAGAGCCTCCAGCAGTCCCATACCCATCAGCAACGCGGCATAAACAAGAAAAAACGTCACAGGTGCATTCCCTGGGCAAAGGCCAGGCGTACGGCGTGGGTCAGCAGATCCACGTCCGCATTCTGGGTGATGAAGGGCGGCATGACGTATACCGTGCGATTGAAGGGGCGAATCCACACGCCCTGCCGTACGAAGAAATCCTGCATTTTTTCCGTGTCCACAGGGCGTTCCGTTTCCACTACGCCAATGGCTCCCAGGGCGCGCACATCGCGCACGCCGGGTATGTTCCGGCAAGGGGCCAGCCCCTCTGCAAGGCGGCGTTCGAGTCGGGCGACATTCTCCTGCCAGGGGGAGGCCAGCAATGCATCTACGGCGGCTCCGGCCACAGCGCAGGCCAATGGGTTAGCCATGAAGGTCGGCCCGTGCATGAACGCGCCGGGTATACCTCTGGCCCTGGGGCGGGAAACGGCGTCAGCCACGCGTTCACTTGCCAGAACGGCGGAAAGGGTCATGGTTCCGCCGGTCAGTGCCTTGCCCAGACACATGATATCCGGTGAAATTTCCGCCCATTCCGAAGCGAAAAGTTTGCCCGTGCGCCCGAATCCGGTGGCGATTTCATCCGCAATGAGCAGGATGCCCAGCTCGTCGCACAGGGCGCGCAGGCGGCGCAGGTAGTCGGGATGGTAAAACCACATTCCGCCTGCGCCCTGTACCACAGGCTCCACGATGACGGCGGCCAGCGTTGCGGCTTCGCGCCGCAGGGTCTGTTCCGTTTCCGCAAAGCTTGCCGGATCAAAGGCTTGATCAAAGCGGCAGGAGGGGCGTTCCAGAAAGAGCTGGCGCGGCAGAATGCCGGAGAACATCTGGTGCATCCCGGTGACAGGGTCGCAGACGGACATGGCCCCGCAACTGTCGCCGTGGTAGGCTCCGCGCAGCGCGGCCAGACGGGTTTTGCCCGGCCTTCCCTCGGCCTGCCAGTATTGCAGGGACATTTTGATCGCCGCTTCCACGGCTATGGAGCCGGAATCTGCGAAAAAAACCTTGTCCAGTCCGGCAGGGGCCAGAGCGAGGAGTTTTTCAGCCAGCGCCACGGCGGGCTGGTGGGTCAGGCCGCCGAACATGACGTGCGGCATGCGCGCGGCCTGTTCCGTCAGCGCGCGGATCAGTTCCGGGCGGCGATAGCCCAGCGCCGCACACCACCAGGAGGACATGCCGTCCACCACTTCGCGCCCGTCCCGCAGCCGGATGCGTACGCCTGCGGCGGAGACAGCCTCCCAGACCTTCGGCCCCGGCGCGGCGGGCGCATAGGGGTGCCAGACATGATCCCGGTCAAAAGCCAGAAGCTCATCCGCTGCAAGACTCTGTTTCGATATTATTGTGGAACGGAAGGAGAGAACATGCCGCGCCGCATCGCGTAATAGGACAGAAAGTTGCGCCCATGCGTGTTCCCGTTTCCCGACGGACGGAGCATCCAGATCGGGCAGAAAGGGCAGTTCCGTCAGCACGGGAAAGCCCCGCTCTGCCCCCTTGCGGGCCAGTACGGCGGCGTTGTCCGCCAGCAGCTTTTCTTCACCGGCCCGGCCGGGAACGGTGCGGCACAGGATCATGCCCGCCCCGCGCAGGCCGTGTGCTGCCAGCGCGTCCAGAGTGAGCAGGGCGTGGTTGATACAGCCCAGTTTGTTGCCCACCACCAGCAGCACAGGAAAATCCAGCGCGGCCATGAGGTCAAGCATGTCTTCCTCGTCGTTCAGAGGCACATGAACGCCGCCCGCGCCCTCAATCAGTGTGAAGTCCGCCTTATGAGCTTCTTTCCGGCAGGTCAGGGCGAGCTCCCTTGCGTCCAGCCGTTCACCGGCATCTTGCGCGGCAAGATGCGGGGAACAGGCCGGGCGGAAGCAGCGCAACGCCGAGGCGCGGGGCTGCGCTCCGGCAGGAAGAGACAAGCCGCGTAATGCCTCGATGTAGCGTTTTACATCCGGCGCGGCGGGCCTGCCGTTCTCTCCCGGTTCACAGCCGGTTTGCACGGGTTTGAGTGCCCGCGCGTCAATCTTGCTCTTCGGGGTGTTTTTCCGTCCGCTTTCCAGCCCGTATTCCAGCAGTGCGCGCAACAGCGCCGCCGTGACCGTGGTTTTTCCCGCGTCGGTATCCGTTCCGGTAATGAAGCAGCCGCGCGGCGCGGCGTTGACCCCGGTCATGAGCGGGCCTCCCTGTTTTCCGGTACGCGCAGTCCGAGAGCGGCCAGCATGGCGTGGTCCTCTGCAAAGGCGCAGCCCGTGGTGGTCAGGTAGTTTCCGGTCATGATCATGCTGGCCCCGGCGGCGAATACCCAGGATTGCCATTGTCCCAGTGCATGTTCCCGTCCGCCGCAGATGACCACATCCTTGCCGGGATTCAGCAGACGCATCAACGCGATACAGCGCAGAGCCTCCTGCGGAGAGGGCGGCGGCGTTCCTTCCAGCGGCGTTCCGGGGATGGCCTTCAGAAAGTTTACCGGCAGAGAATCAACGTCTTCCGCCGCCAGGGTCAGCCCCAGTTCCACACGCTGTTCCCAGCTTTCCCCCAGGCCGAAAATACCGCAACTGCACAGTTCCAGTCCGGCCCGGCGCGCGGCGCGCAGGCTGGCGATATCCTCCGCGTAGGCGTGCGTGGAGCAGATGGCGGCAAAATGGCTGGCCGCTGTTTCCAGGTTATGATGATAGCGGGTGAAACCGGCCTGTTTCAGCCTGCGGCCGCGCTCTTCCGTCAGCATGCCCAGGGAGCCGCACAGACGGATGTCCACGTTGCGGAGGATGCGTTCCGCCGCCGCGCAAAGCTCGTCAAGCTCGCGTTCGTTGAGTGCTGTTCCGCTGGTGACGATGCCAAAGCGGGAAACTCCGGCGCGGGCCAGTTCTTCAGCCCGGCGCAGCAGTTCGTCCGCGCTCATGAGCGGGTACACGGGCGCGTTACCCCGGTGATGCGCGGATTGGGCGCAAAAGGCGCAGTTTTCCGGGCAATGGCCGGACTTGGCGTTGACAATGCCGCAGCTTGATCCCGTTTCCGGGCCAAAGGCAGCGCGGGCGGCGGCCGCTACAGCCAGAATGTCGGGCGTATCCTGATCGGGCAGGCAGGCCAGAGCAATGGCTTCGGCTTCGTTCAACAGGGGGATTTGTTTAACCGCAATGCGGTTCAGGATGGTGTGGAGCAACGTATGCATGGGGAACCTTTTTCCCTGCGGGAGGGATTTTTTTTGTGGGGGAGGGGGCAAACATGCGCTGTTGGGAGGCGTGTCGGATTTCGGGTGGAATAGCTTGTTTTTCCTCCGGCGGGGAAAATGAAGAATTAAAAACTGAAAGACGTTGTAGTAAGAAGAGTTGAGCACCGGATTTCGTTCGTTTGAACTTCTTTGTTCTTACGCCCCTCCGAGGCCCCTTGTCCCTGCCCGGAGGGCGGAAGAATAAAGAGGTTCGAACTAACGAAGTTCAGTGCGCAATCTTTCATGCTGCAACGCCGTTCAGTATCAGATTTTTTCCTTCAGTCTTTTCACTCATGAAAAGAAGCTTGAAGAACCGCAAGCTTCAGGTTTAAACTGCCAAAAATATCCGGCTTAATCGCTATCAGGCCGCGCTTCAAAATGTCAACTTAATATTTTTCAAATAAGGTTTACAATATGTCCGATGATATGCCCTGTGAAAGAAACGGCGCGGCTTCCGGCCTGACCCGGGATCGTGTGCTGGCGTTGTTACGCGAGGCGGCTTCCGGCACAGGAGAGGGCTGGCGTTCCGGAGAGGAGATCTCTGCCCGGCTCGGCCTGAGCCGGGCGGCTGTGGGCAAGCATGTACAGGTGCTACGAGTGCGCGGTTGTCTTATCGACGCAGCTCCGCGCCGGGGCTACCGCCTGCTTGCGGAGCAGGAGGTTTTTTCCGTGGAGGCGGTGCAATCCGGCCTGCGTTCCCGTCTGCTTGGGCAAGGGCGTTGGATTTGGCTGGAAGAGACGGATACCACCAACAATGTAGCAGCGCGGGAAGCAATGGAAGGTACGGAGGAAGGGTGCGTTGTTGTTGCGGGAAAGCAGTCTTCGGGCAAGGGGCGCAAGGGACGTTCCTGGTTTTCTGCGCCGCGCAGTCTGGCCTTTACAGTGGTGTTGCGGCCTTTACGCGTGGGCGTGGCCGAGATCACACATATGGCGCAGATATCCGTATGCGATGCGGTGCGCAGGGTAGCCGGACTGGAACCAGTACTCAAGGAACCCAACGATGTTTTGCTGAATGGGCGCAAGGTTTGCGGCGTGCTGGCGGAAAGCGGACACCGTGCCGATGAACTGGAATGGATGGTGATCGGAATAGGGGTCAACGTCAACGCGCGGGAAGAAGATTTCGCCCCGGAAATCCGGCACAAAGCCGGTTCGCTGTTGCTCGCGTCGGGCGCGCCTGTGGAGCGGGCCGCGCTGCTGCGCGCTATTCTGGAACGGCTGGACGAATTATACCTTGTGGCGGAGGGGCGGCTTGCGCCGCCCCTCCCTGTTCAATAGTGAAAGAGGGAAGGGGCTTGTTACAACCGTTCGGCGCGCTCAGCCATACGCTGGCCCAGCGCGAAGGCGTGCCGCAGATCCTCGGGAAAATGCTCTTCCCTGTGCCGTTTTTTGTCTGTTTCGGAAAAGCGCTCTGCCACGTATTTGGAATAGTCGTCAAATTGCACCGTATCGCAGACGGGCAGGATTTCCGGCCCGGAGAAGATCCGGGCGACAAAAGCTTCCAGCGGGGAAAGAAGTGCCGGAAGCTTGAATTCGGGCATGTCCGCTTCCGTGATGTTCATGGTGTAGACAAAGGCCGTGGGCATGCGTTTCGGAGCGAGAGAGGAGTAGGCGGTATCGTAGACGATAAAGGGGAAAAGCAGCCGTTCCAGCAGCGCCCGCAGCCCCGCGCTCACGCCCATAAAATAGATCGGACTGCCGAAGATGATGCCGTCCGCATCCGCCAGCTTCTCCAGCAGCGGGGTCAGGCCGTCCCGCACGGCGCAGCGCCCGTAAGAGGCGCCGCCTTTTCGCTTGCAGGCGAAGCAACTGCGGCATCCGGTGAAATTGAGGTCAGAGAGGTGAATAAGCTCGATTTTCGCCGCAGGGAGCGCGCTATGCACGCCTTCCAGTGCCTTTTCCAGCACTTCAGCCGTGTTGCCTTTCTTGCGGGGGCTACCGTTAATCGCGTAGAAGTTCATGTCTGTTTCTCCTTACAGATCGGGATGAAAAGCCCGTCAGGGCTTCGGGATACATATTCCCACCTGCGGAAAAAAGACAAGTACGCAGTTTTTTCTGTCCTGAAACGGTGAGTCCTTTCAAGTTGTTCCTGCTTCGATGGAGAACATAGTGGATACAAAGAATCTCGGTTACAGCCCGCGCCTGCCGGAAGGCAATATTTATGATGCCCCCTGCCCGCTCCTGCACGCGCTTTCCGTCATTGGCGGCAAATGGAAGCTGCCTCTGCTCTGGCATATCGCTGACTGTACCGAAGCGGAGAACGGAGTGCGTTATAATGCATTGAAACGAGCAGTGCATGGCATTACCAATACCATGCTGAACAAGTGTCTGGCCGAATTGGAACGGGATGGACTGATTATCCGGGAAGAAGTAGAGAAAAAGCCCCTGCACGTGGAATATCGCCTGACAGAACACGGCCTTGCGCTCCTGCCCGCTCTGCGCGAACTATACGCGTGGGGGGAGGGCAGGATGGAACGCAAGGCCGTCAAAGAAACAAAATTCTGAGCAAGGGAACAGCGGGCGAAATGTTTATCGTGTCAGGCTCTCCAGGGTGCGCAAAAAATCAGAATATATAGTTGAAGTTCAGCGTACCCCGGAAAGCGTTGTTGTATTTATCCGTACGGATGCGTTCGTCAAAATCCGTGATCAGATAGGCCAGCAGTACATTAACGGTGAGGTTTTTATACAGTTTGTAGCTGTTCAGAAAGTCGACCTCCCACGCGGAATCCGCTGTGGTCATATAGTCCACGGGAGAAAGCGTCGTGGCCATGGGGTTTCTGGATGTGGCTGCGGGCTTGTTCACCGAGGCGTCGGTAATCCGGTTGGTATTGTTGGTTCCCTGGAAGTAGGTCAGGGAGAGGTTGTGTGAGAGTTTTTCCACAAAGGAAATATTCTTTACCCCGGCCTGTACGCCCCATGTTCCGGCGGGATTGAGCTTGTTGATGTTGCCGCTGTTGAAGGCGTTGGCGTGAAAATAAATGGCGGATGCGTCAAAGTCGCCGCTGTTTCCTACATTGAGCATGCGGCCACTGCCTTGGGAGTCAGCGTCGTCGCCGGAAGCGTACCAGCCGCGCAGGAAGGGCGTGCCCCATGTATTTTTCATTTCTGCACCCAGGGCTGCATACCAGCCCTTGCGTTCCGCTGCGCCTCCGGCATCGTTGCCGCTGTACAGGAAATCAGCGGTAAATTTGAAAGGATCAAACAGGTTCACTTCGCCGCCGATGCCGGCCCAGTAGACCGTATCGCGGGCATTATCGGTTTTTGCATTGGTAAAATCGCTGATCAGATTGGCAACCGTGGAGTCACTGCCGCGTAAACCAACCATGCCCCAGGGGGTGAGCTTTATGCCATCCAGCGTCAGATCTGCCCCAAGATATACCAGATCCACGCCGCTGTGCGCCTTGTGCTCCGTACCCCATTTGTTCAGTTCAGCTCCGGGGCGGAGCCAGCCAAAGCTCAGGCTGACGATTTCGCTGATCGGGGCGTTTGCCGTTACGCCATCTACAACGCCCATAGTGCCGAATATAGGCGCTGCGAAGGTGTAAGACGGCATGAAAATTTCCTGGCGTCCCATGCGCAGGTGCAAGTCAGCACCAGGAACAATCCAGTCGAGATAGGCCAGACGCGCGGTGACGCTTTCCCCCGTGCCGCCCACGCCGCCTGTGCCCCAACTGTAGTAGGGGGGATTATCCAGGCCGTTGGCCATTTGCAACTGTACACGAGCAGATAGAGCCTCGCTCGTAGCCAGATCGAGGTTCATGCGCAGACGCTGGGATACATTGAACGCGCCGTCATTGGAACCTTCCTTCAAGGGACTCTGTCCATTCGCGGTACTGCCGAACATGTTGTCAGAAAACGTGAAAGAATTCATCCACATGCCGGATACCTTGACGTCTACGGCGGATGCGCCGGAGGCAGAGCATACCAAGCCTGCGGTCAAAAAGAGGGTGACGAGTTTTTTCATGGAAAACACTCCTTGCGCTGAAACAGCCCGGTTGTCCGGACCAAAGTAAAGAGGAAGGCGGTCCGTTCCACCACCTTGTGGCGGGTCGAGGGGCCGTCTGGAGATGGTGCAGGTTAGCGCGAAAAGAGGAGTGGTACTTTTCTGCGACCTGCCGCCAGGCTCTTAATCTGCTCTTAATTACCTGCGAAGCAACTTATGATTTATTGCATCCCGTCTTGCTGATACGGACCATAGCCAGCAGGCCGGGGGCAGCGTTACAGAGGGCGATGTCAGCATTGTTCAGGTGGGCCAGGTTCCGGGCGATGCTCAGACCCAGCCCCGTACCGCCGGTCTTGCGGTTGCGGGAGCTTTCCAGCCGGACAAACGGTTCAAAAACCCGGGCAAGCTCCGCTTCGGGCATGCCGCTTCCGAAATCCCGGATACGGACGACGTAATATTCGCCTTCGTCCGTGCCCTCGATCTGTACTTCACAACCGTCGTATTCGCAGCATTCATCATTGTTTTTGGCGTAGTCCAACGCATTTTGCACCAAGTTCTGGAGGCAGCGGCGCATAGCCTGCGGGTAAAGCAGGATATGACAGGGGGCAGCTCGCAGGGTTTTTACAGCATAGCCTCCGTCCTCAAAATCTTCGGACAGGGAAAAAAGCAGGGAGGGCAGGCTGATGGGCACAGCCTCTTCACTGGTTTTACCACTGCGGGCGAAGCTGAGTACGGAGTCCATGAGTTCCTGCAATTCGTCCATGGAGCGGTTCAACACCTGTACTTCTTTGACGCCCGCCTTTTCCATTTTTTCCATTTGCATGCGCATGCGGCAGACAGGGGAACGCAGGTCGTGGGAAAGGCTGGTCAGGGTCATGCCGCGCTGGCGGATTTGCTCGGAGAGGCGCGCCGTGAGTTCCCGGATAGACATGGCCAGGCTTTTGATTTCCTCATAGGAATTTTTCGGCACCTGAAATTCAAGAGGGCTGTCCAGGTTAATTCGGGCGGCATCTTGCTGGAGTTTTTTCAGTGGTCGCACCAGATATCTGATTTCCAGTGTAACCACGAGCATGAGCACCAGAAATTGCGTCAGCAGGGACAGTGCAAATACCGTGGCATCCACGGCGGTATACTCGTTGTCGTGGATATGGGCGACCAGCCACATTCCATCGCTGAAGGGCAGGGCGGCCACAGCGGCAATGTCGAGGCTTTCGGTTTTGTTGGGCGAACGCTTGCCCCAAAGAATGCGAAACGGCGTATGTTGGCGGGAAACACTGGCAAGCAGGGGAATATTTTCCTGAAATTCGTCAAATGTGCCCGAATCCCAGGAAAAGCGACGTTCCTCTGGTGGAGCGTAATCAGGCCAGGGAACGTCCTCGTAGGCAAAGTCTATGCCCTTGTACTGGGTGGCGAGCGTGTACAGGATGCGCATCCTGAATAAACTGCCCGTTTCAGGTTCTCCTGGTTCGACTTCCGGCTTTTTTTCGCTCAGATAAAAATGAATGCGGGCGTTGGTAAGCCTTTCCGCATATGCGGTTCGTTGTTCCGGGGCCAGCGTGGAGAGAAAGGCGTAGGTGCTGGAAAAAAGATAGGCCTTGTTGTTCAGGTTGACGTCTACCTGAACACGCACGAGGTAATAAAGCATCCATCCCAGACAGACAAGCTGGATGGCGAAGAACAGGACGCCAAGGATGAGGATGTGCCGCCGGGCCAGGGTACGGGGCAGAATATTACTGAAAGGGCTCATGAGAGTTTCCGATGGGTGTTTGTAGGGGGGAGTTCTATGTCTCCGTGCAGTCGGCAATAAACATGTAGCCCACATGGCGCACTGTGCGGATATAGGTTTTCTCCGCATCGTTGTCGCCCAGTACGCCACGCAAGCGCGAGATATGAGCGTCCAGACGGTGCTGTGAGGATTCCCCCGCGCCTCCGCTTTCCAACAGATCCAGCAGGGTATCCCGCTCTACAACCTCATGGGGATGAAGGAGCAGAAAATGCAGGATGACATATTGGGAATGGCTGAGATTGTACGCCAGACCGTTTTTGTCCAACAGCAGGCGGGCTTTGGTATCCAGTATCCATTCGCCAAAGGAGAACCGCCCCGTGGCCGCCAGGGGGATATTGCGCGCATTTTCCAGTGCGTTTTCCCATATTGGTTCCCTGCGGATGCGGCGCATGAGCCGATTGATACGCGCCAGGAGTTCGCGGCTGGAAAAGGGTTTGACGAGATAGTCGTCCGCGCCCATTTCCAGCCCCAGCACGATGTCCGCCTCTTCGCCCAGTGCGGTGATGAAAATAATAGGTATATCAGACGATTCCCGGATTTTCCGGCACAAAGCAAGGCCACTGGAGCCGCCCAACATGATGTCCAGAAGCAGAATATCGAACGTTTCCTGCTGTCTTGCGGCCTCAAATTCGCGAATGGTTGTGGCGAATTTTGCTTTCAAGCCGTAAGAGATCAGGTAGTCCGCTGTACATTCTGCCAATTCACGATCGTCCTCCAGAATCAGTACGGAAATATTCAGATCCTCCATTCATACTCCCTTTTGTGCCGCAACTGCACCAATGATGTTTTCATTATACGGGGCGTGATGCGGTAAATAAAGCGCCAGTTCAGGCCTGGAGGAAATTAAGAGCTGATTAAGAGGCATGTGGCATATTGTGGGGAAGTTTTCTTCTGGCGTACGCGCTAAAAATGCCATGACGGCCCGTACCGCTTTTCCCGGAGTATCGGGCGGGTTCAACATCACAGAACAAGGAGTATTCATGAAAATGCCGCTCTGCCTTGCGTTTGCCGCCGCGCTCTGTTTGCCCGCGCTTCCTGCCGGGGCCTTTCCTTTCAGCTTTAATAAGGCTACGCCGGAAATTATGGTTGAGGCCTGCCGGGATGACGGCATCACTCTTTCCCCTGTACTTGCCCGGGCTGTAGTCGAATACCGCGAGGCCAACGGCCCCTTTAAAAATCCTGAAGATGTGCTCAAGGTGCCCGGGATGTCCGAACTCATGTATCAGCAACTCAATCCTCTTGCTGAATCCGGGGATGTGCGCTTCAACATGACCGATGTGCCGGGCATGGCGACTTATTGATTTAGAGCATGTTCATTTTGAAAATGCTCGTGGAGCCGAGTCCGGCGAGATTCCTCTCTGTTCTTTTTATCCGTAAGGGGTTTCACCCCAACGGCTAAAGGCGCCGCAACGCCCCCAATATCCGGGGCCGTGAAACTTGAGGGCCGGAACATCGTGGCCAGACCATGTATAATCTGAAAGTTAATCTGCTCTAACGTTGCCCAGGAGGAGAATATGCGCTTCACAACCTTCACTGCTATCCTTGCCTCTCTTGCGTTGCTGGGCGTGGGGAGCGCATTTGCCGCACCCCTGATTTACCCTACCGGAGTCACCCTGTATGATCCGGAAAAAGCCGCAAACGGCTATACGCTCATTGGCGGACACTGGGGGCCTTCCAATTCGGCAAATGCCTATGACATATTCAGGAAAGGCAAGAACGGAAAATGGGTTTCCCGATCGTCTGCGGAGCGGAAGCTGGTGGATATGAACGGCAATGTCGTTCATGTATGGAAGGATGCTCCGGGCGAGCGTTACCGCATCCTGCCCGATGGCAATCTGCTCACTCTGCATCAGGCTGCCAAAAAGATCGTGGAATACGACTGGGACGGCAATGTGGTCTGGGAATACAAGACCAATCTCGGCCCGCATCATGACGTGCAGCGCCTGCCCAACGGCAACACGCTGATTCTGACTTTTGAGAATGTGCCAGTGGAAAGACTGGATAAGGTGAAGGATCACCATGATCAGTGGTTCGGCAAGATCCAGCGCAAGGGCAAGCTGATTATCGGTGACAGCATTATCGAAGTAACGCCGGAAAAAAAGATAGTGTGGCAGTGGAACACATCAGACCATCTCGATCTGAATCGCTTCAACCCCATGTTACCGGTTTCTGACTGGACGCACGGCAATACTGTTTCCGTATTGCCGGAAAACAAATGGTACGACGCAGGCGACAAGCGTTTCAAGCCCGGCAATATTCTCTACAACCCCCGCCACTTTGACGAGGTGCATCTCATCAGCAAGGAGAGCGGTGAAGTGGTTTGGACCTGGAAGACCAAAAAGTTCGGCGGGCTGACCAATTCCCACGAGCCGAGCATGATCCCGAAAGGCATGCCGGGGGAAGGAAATATTCTGATCTACGACAACGGCCTTTTTCCCAAGAACAATTTTCATGCGGGTAAAACCGCGCTGCATGAATTCAATCCTTCTTCCGGCGAGGTGGTATGGAGCTATATGACGACCATGCCGCTTCCCCGCTTCTTCTCCTCCATCATGAGTACAGTGGGCAAATTGCCCAACGGAAATGTGTTCTCTTCGGAAGATGCCTCCGGCCGGGTGATTCAGATTCGTCCTGACGCGGAACATCCCGAAGGTGGTGAAATCGTGTGGGAATATGTGCACACCGGCGGGGTGGACCGGCCTTTGTGGTATCCGTATGACTATTGCCCGCAGATGAAGGCGCTGCCCTCGCCCAAGGAAATGAAGGTTTCTCCGGTGGAGCCGGCTTCATGGAGCATTTTGCCGGATAAACTGCGCACGAAAGACAACTTTGTCAGGGTAAACAAGTAATAATTGGGGGTGCAGGGCGTACTACCGCGTTGCTCTCTATGTTCCTTAGCCGCGAAGCGGCTAAGGAACATGACGGGCTTGTCCGTCATCCTTCGGATAGGTGCCAAAGGAAGTTTGAGGGGGCGAGAAGCCCCCTCAAGAACGTTATCAGCAGCCTCGTCTTTCTCTTTTGTTCAGGAAAGGCGGTGTTTTTTACAGCCAGTTGTCCAGAACGCGCATCAGATGTTCCAGGGATACAGGCTTTCCGATATGGTCGTTCATCCCGGCCTGCCGGGACGCTTGCACATCTTCCACAAAGGTATTGGCCGTCATGGCCACAATGGGAATGGACGCGGCGTCGGCCTTGCTCGAACTCCGGATAGCACGGGCAGCCTGATAGCCATCCATGATCGGCATCTGAATATCCATGAGCACCAGGGCATATGTTCCCGCTGGAGCGGAGAGGAAGGCTTCCACGGCCTCCGAACCGTTGCACACGCTTTCTACCCTCGCTCCGGCATAGCTCAGAAGCTCTTCCGCTATTTCCCGGTTCAAGGCGTTATCTTCCGCCAGCAGAATAGTTTTGTCGGAAAAATCCTTGCGGGCCAGTTCTTCCATAGCGGATCTTGTAACAAGAGGGGCATGTTCCGCGATTTTGCGGAATAATCGGGTCAGTTTTGTGTGGAACAACGGCTTGCTGATGAACGCATCCGCTCCGGACTGAAGAGCCTTTTCTTCAAGGCCTGCCCAGTCATAGGCGGTCAGCACGATGATCGGAACGTCCGGCCCGACTTTGGAACGAATGCGACGTGTTGTCTCCATACCGTCCATGCCCGGCATTTTCCAGTCGAGAATGATGGCGAAATAGCCGTGCTGCGCGACACAGACGCGTTCCACAGCGTCCTGTCCGGAGAGTAGCAGTTCCGGATTCATGCCGAGTTCAGAAAGGATCTGGCAGGCATTTTCCCCGTCGCATTTTTGGTCGTCCACCACCAGTACGGCTCGTCCGCGCAATTCTTCCAGCAGGCCGTCCCCGCTATCCCCGGGTACAGCAAGGTATACTGTCACCGTGAAACGCGTTCCCCGGTTCGGAGCTGTGTTCACTTGCACAGTGCCGTTCATCATGCGTACGATGTTCTGGACAATGGTCATGCCCAGCCCTGTGCCTTCCACCGTGTTTACACGGGAATCTTCCGCTCGGGCAAAAGGCTCAAAGACGCGCGCGGCGAATTCTTCCGGCATACCGATGCCGTCGTCTTCAAAAACAAATACGAAACAACCCCGCCCCTGGTATTCAGACTCCTTTTCCATGATGGACAAGCTGATGTGCCCCCCCTCCGGCGTGTATTTCACGGCGTTGGAAAGCACGTTCAGCATGACCTGCTGGAGGCGGATGGGGTCGCCGATGATGTTTTCGTGGGTCAGTTTTCCGATGTGAACTTCAAGTTCATGTCTCTTATCCTGAATCTGGGGAGCTAGAATGGCGAGCACTTCCTGCGTCAGATCCGCGAGGTTGAAATTCTCTTCCGTCAGTTCCATTCTGCCGCTTTCGATCTTGCTCATATCCAGTACTTCGTTGATCAAAGAGAGCAGGTGGCGGCTGGCTGTGGTGAGCTTGGCGAGACAGTCCTTTACCTTGTCAGGGTCGTCGCTGTGCGCGCTGGCGATAGTTGTCATGCCGATAATCGCGTTCATGGGGGTGCGGATGTCATGGCTCATGCGGGAAAGGAATTCGCTCTTGGCCGAGTTTGCCAGTTGCGCGGCGTGAAACGCTTCGCGCACGGCCTGTTGTTCGGCCAGATCGCGCATCCGCTCCTGCTGGATGTCGGTGAGGGCGATAATGGCATTCTCTTCCTGGCCTGCGCGTAAAGGCAGAATGGCAATGAAACGGCACCAACGCCATTCTTCATTGATAAGACGGCGGCACTCTCTGGAAAGTTCCAGTTCTCCTTTTCCGATTTGCCGCCGCAATGCGTCGAGGCGGAAGTTTTCCCACAGGACTTCCCGGTCGTCCGGGTGAAAGACCTTGTCCAGCATGTGCCGGAAAATATCGTCGTACAGCAGATCCTGGCGCTGAAGCAGCGGCTGGTCGTCCTCCGAAGCCCGCAAATTCTGGTATGCGCCGCTGGAAATTCGAACTATGTGTACGGCCAGATAGTTCTGACTGAGGCCGGAGATAATGCGGTAATAATTTTCCCGTCGGGCGCGCTCTTGCCGCAGTTCCTGCTCGTGCTCTTCCCGAATGCGGCGCTCCAGTTCTTTGCGTTCGGAAAAATCCAGCAGAACGGCCTGATACACCCGGCTTGTTCCCTCTTCTGCCAGAGTAATGTGAAACCCGATCCACAAACTTGTACCGTCGGGCCGCTGAACAAGGCATTCGTCCGCACAACTGCCGCCGGAAGAGTTCAGCCCCGCCACCTGCTGTTTCAACCGGGAGAGCGATTCCTGATCGAGGCGGGTGGACAGACCAGCAATGCCGCCCTCCCGAAGCTGGGTTTCATCCTGGTAACCCAGCATGGACAAGGCCAGGGGGTTGACCTCCAGGGCTACGTCTCCGTCCGGGGCGACGGTGCAGCGCAGCACGCCGCAGGGCATCAATTGGAAGATGCTGTCCAGAAGCTGTTTGCGGCGCAGAAGTTCCTCTCTCGCCTCGTGTTCGCGCGTGATGTCGAGCAGCAGGCTGTTAATGATGGTTTCTCCATCCGCATCCTGCGTCTTCCTGCCGCTGTCCATGACCCATTTCAGGCTGCCATCCTTGCAACGGACGCGATAAGTGGCAGTATACGTGGGGTTGTCGTTTTTGAAACTGACTTCGCATGCAGCCAGGGCGGAGGGGAGATCAGGCGGATAAACAGCGCCTACGGCGCCGCCTCCCGACATGACCATAAATTCTTCCCGCGTGTATCCGAACAGCGCGGCAAGTTCGTCACTAACAAATTTGAAAGAATAAGTGGCGTCGTCCCAGCTTATTTTCAATCCGCCGGGGATGGAATTCAGGATTACCTGGAGCTGGTTCCGGCGGTGTTCCAGCTCTTCCCTCAGCCCGCCCAGCTCTTTTTGCAGATAGCGGTAGCTTTCCTGCCCCATGGCAAAGGGAAAGTTCTCGCCATGCACCAATTCCTGATAGGGATTGGAATGATGAATCAGTACGAAGCGCAGTTCGCCGTCCCGCTCGCGGATGATCATGGAAGAGCGCTGTTGCGCGCGCAGCAGCATGCCCTGCTCGGGATTGGTAAACACGATATAGCGACCGTTGACCATGTAGGTGTCAGAACCGAGCCGGGTGGTATGATAGAACTCGTCTTCGATGTGGCATCCGGGCGGCATGATGCCGCCAAGTTCGTTTAAAAAGGCTGTTATGGCTTCTCTGCCCAGAAAGAACTGCTCGCTCCCCGCACCTATACCCACGGCGCCCGGCTCAAAAAGGCTTGGCAGATCAGAGAAATCATGGTCGACATAAATTTTTTTTGCGTAGTTCCGGGCGAAATTTTCCACCCGAAACATATCTTCATCGCACATGCGTATCCTTCCTGTGTGGGAAAATTACGCTGAGTATCTCCCAAACGGGCGGGGTTCGCAATATATATCCCTCCCCCCTAAAAGAGGAGGGTCCTGCGGGAAAGCATCTCCTTCGGGGTTCGGCATATGCGGGATTTACGCCGCCAGCGGCCCGGCTCCAAGAACACTCATCCAAAAAGTTCACCGGGCTGGAAGGCATGGAATTCGAGTTCAGCCTTGCAGTCTGTTTTTCTAGCGCATTTTGCGATTGAACGTATCTGCCAGCCAGAACATCCTGTTCTCAGGTATTCCGCCGGAAGCTGATCCGGACAACAAGGCCGCCGTCCGGGGCGTTATCCAAAGTGATGTCTCCCCCGTGCTGGCGAATCATCGTTCGCACAATGGCCAGCCCCAGCCCGTTGCCGCCGGTATTTCTGTTGCGGGATGGTTCCAGGCGATAGAAGGGCTGGAAGACTTTTTCTCTATATTCTTCGGGGATGCCGGGGCCATGGTCTCGGATAATTACGGTAAGTTTGTCAGGCTTGTCCTCCACGTCTATTTCCACGCGGGCGGGAGAACCGTCCAGGCCGCCGTAACGCACGGCATTGTCCAGCACATTGTCCAGGCAGCGCTTGACGCTCAGCGGCCTTGCCTGCAAAGGGGCGAGAGCTTCCAGTTTGCCCGGGTCAACGATGCTCACGTTCTGCCCCATGTCCTGCCGGTCTTCTTCCAGGCTTTCCAGCAGTGCGGCCATGTCCAGCGGGGCCTGCTCTTCGGAGGAACAACCTCTGGCCAGATCGATGGTCGTGTCCATGAGCCGTTGGAGTTCATTCATATCTTTCTGGAGTTGTTGACGGGTATTTTCGTCCAGGCACTCCACCCTGAGCCGCATACGGGTGAGCGGGGTGCGCAGATCGTGGGAAACAGCAGCCAGAGTGCTTTCACGGTCAGCGATGAAATCCCGGATGCGGCGCTGCATGCGGTTAAATGCCTTCGTTGCCTCGCGCACTTCACGCGGGCCGCACTCTTCCAGCGGCGGCGTGCCTGGGAGATCCCGGCCCAGCTTGTCCGCCGCTTCGGCCAGGCGGCGCAGGGGGCGGGCAATGAGCCAGAACGCCAGCACACTGATGCCCACAAAGAACAGCTCAACCAGAATAATGGCGGTGATGGGAAAGCTTGGCACCGCAGGAAGGTGGGAGATTTTGTCTGTAAACATGACCCATGTTCCATCCTCCAAAGGCATGGCGGCGGTTACCTCACAGGCTGTTCCTTCTTTTTTTGGCTTCATGCCCAGGGTACGGTATACGGAAGCCTTTATCCCCTTCCAGGCTGTGGGCATGCGGAGTGCGTGAATCGTGGCCAGAGCCGGACCATTGGGCGGGGTCTGAATTTCTCCTTCACGGCGTTGCAGCGCAATCTCAGGGTTGCGGATCTCCTCCAATTGGAGGTTGAGATACAAGCGCAAAAGCTGGCTGGCCTCGGCTTTGAATTCAGACGGTGGCGGGGGCAGTACCGGGGGGCCGGGAAAAAGTTCACCCTGCAATTTCAGGCGGCGTAGCAGTTCGGCGCGTTCTTCCTGCTTCACTGTTTCCAGCAGAAGTATAGAGTCAGTCATGCGCCGGGCGCAATCCGCCATGAAATTACGCAGAAAAAAATACTGCCGCGTATGATCGGCGAAAATGGAGCTGAACAACAGCAGGGCCAGAAAACCGGCAGAAAAAGTGAACACCAACTGCCCGACCAGGCTTTTGGGCATAAGAATGCAGCGCACGCGGTTCAGAAGGGCGGTAAGGCGGTTCATGCCCCGGCCTGCTCTGCGTCGGAGGGTGCGGCTATACCTTCTGGAGAGACATCGGCGGCAAAGACATAACCGTCGCCGCGCACGGTCTTGATCAGGCCGCCTTCGCGCCCCTTGTCTCGCAGGCGGGCGCGCAGACGGCAGATTTGCACGTCAAGGCTACGGTCAAAGGGACTGCGTTCCGCTTCGCGTCCCTGCCCTTGTTCCTGGAGCATTTCACGGCTCAGAACCTGGTGGGGATGTTCCAGCAGCAGTTGCAGCAGACGGAATTCCGCGCCGCTCAGATTGACCACCATGCCTTCGGGATCCCGCAGATGCCGCGCGATGAGGTCCAGCGTCCAGCCGTTGAAGCGGTATGCGCGGCATTGGGCTTGGGCTTCAACTTTGTCGACCTTGGGGGACGTGCTGTTTCCGGAACGGCGAAGCACGGCACGGATGCGAGCCAGCAGCTCGCGCGGCTCAAACGGCTTGACGACATAGTCGTCTGCGCCAAGTTCAAGACCTACCACTCTGTCAGTGGCCTCTCCCAGAGCAGTAAGAAAAATGACCGGCGTGTCGGGTTCGTTCGCGTCCTGGCTTTTGGCGCGCAGGGAACGGCACAGAGAGAGACCGTCTTCTCCGGGCATCATGATGTCCAGCACGAGCAGATCAAAGGAATTTTCGGCCAGTTTCTGGCGCATTTCCGTGCCGTCTGCTGCGCTTTCCACGGTAAAACCATGTCTGCGGAGATAGTCGGCCAGCAGACTGCGAATATCGCTGTCATCGTCCACGACCAGAAGGTGAAATCCGTCGCCGTGTTCCGGCGCAAGGGAAGGAGTATCCGGCATGGCGTCTCCTCTTTTGCTGTATCGGGTTGAAAGCGGATGGGAGGGGCCGGACGCAAATGCCCGGTAGAGGAAGAATTATCATAGGGTATGACAGGACCGCTAGACCAGAAATGTAACAAATTCTGACTGCAGGTCTAGCGAAATTTCAGGAGAATTTATGGTTGGCGGCGTGGGTTTCGTTTTTGTGGGGAATCTCTGCAAACGGTCTGCCTGTCATGGCCGGGCAGACTGGTTGACTCTCGCGCGGGCCGGGAGCTAGGTTACTGAAAAATTATTTTTATTTGATTTTACAAGAAGTTTTCCCGCAAGGATGACGGCATGCGTGATGTTCCTCCCCCAAAAGAAACCTTTCTCGCCTCGCTTCCCCCAGGCTTCGGCACCTTACTGCTCGGCTTATGGATCTGCAATCTTTTCGCGCCCTTTCTCGTTTCCGGGGTAACGGCCATCTTGCCCTCCATAGGGGCGGATTTGCGGGCCAGAGCGGTGCACCTTTCTCTGGTCATGGTCGTTTACGCCTTGGGGCAGGTTATTTTCAGCACCATCGGGGGGCGTTTCGGCAGCCTGTGGGGGCTACGCCGGGTTTTGCTGGCTTCGGTCTGTGTGTTCACCGTCGTTTCCGTGAGCACAGGGTTTGTGCCTGATGTGGATACCCTGCTGGTATTACGCTTTTTCCAGGGGGCATGCGCGGCGACCATTTCCAGTTGCTGTACGGCCATCGGCATGCGCATGGCCCCGCCCGCACAACGCGGTCAGGTTATCGGCATCATGACTTCCGCTGTGTATCTGGGGCTTACCTTGGGGCCGCTTATCGGCGGCGGTGTGGCCACGGTTGTGGGCTGGCGCTGGCTCTTTTTCGGTATTTTGCCCCCCGGCATAGCCGTATGGTGGATCCTGCGGCGTAATATCCGGCAGGAATGGGCGGATGCAGCCGGAGAAAAACTGGACGTGCCGGGCGTGGTTCTGCTTTCTCTCGGGTTGGGCTGCATTGCCTTCGGCGGCGGCTGTTACGGCGTAGCCCCGGCCATGCTCTGGCTGGTGCTGCCGGGCGCGCTGTGTATGGGAGTCTTTTTCTGGTGGCAATGGCGTGCGCCCAGCCCGGTGGTGGATTTGCGCATGTTCCGTGAATCTCCGGGGCTGCTGCCGGGCCTGCTGGCCATGTTCGTGAACTACGGTTCCACTATGGGCATGGTGTTCTTTCTTTCCCTGTATTTGCAGGAAGTGCGGGGCTTCACCCCGTTTCATGCCGGTTTATGCATGATGGTGCAGAGTTTTGCGCAGGTGCTGGCCTCTCCAAGCGGCGGCAGACTGGCGGATCGCTTCGGGCCGGAGCGTGTGTCGGCGCTGGGTATGCTGCTGTGCGGCATGGGTATACTCGGCGTGGCCATGCTGGATAAAACAACACCGCTTTTATGGATGGTGGCGTCGCAAATCTTGCTGGGCACGGGTATGGGAACCTTTGGCGCACCCAATACTGTGGCCACGCTGGGGCAGGTACCCGCGCGGTATCTTTCTGTGGCATCGGGCATCATGGGCAGTATGCGCACCATGGGAGGGCTGCTCAGTCAGGTGATTATCGCATTCATGCTGGGCTGGTTTATGGGGGACAGCCCGATTACGCCCGAGCACGCGGACACCTATCTGCTGACCATGCGCACGACACTGGTCTGCTTTGGTGCGCTCAATATCTTCGGCCTGTGCATCGGGTTGAAGCGTCTGGCCGGAACGTCTCCCCGCGCGTGAAAAATTTTAAACGCTCTACCCCCAAAACTGCGCAAACACGCCGTGATCGAACAGGATCCTGAAGCCTATTCCGAGCAGGGCGGCGCCGCCTGCAGCTCCGGCCCAGCAACGCACGCAGCCGATCTGGCCAAGACGGGAACCGAGCAGCATTCCGCCCAGACTGATCAGCGTACATACCACGCCGATGATCAGAGCAGGAAATGCGATGGGCATACGCAGTAAAGAGAAGGAAAGCCCCACAGCCAGGGCGTCGATGCTGGTGGCAATCGCCAGAAACAGCAGCGTCATGCCCGTAGTGGGATCTTTCGCCTCGACATCTTCATCCTCGCCGGAGAGGGCTTCGCGCAACATGTTGATACCGACGAAGGCCAGCAGGGCGAAAGCGATCCAGTGATCCCACTGTTCAATGAGATGGCGCACACTGAGGCCGAGCAGCCAGCCAGCGGCCGGCATAGCGGCCTGAAACAGACCGAAGGTCAGGGGCATGCGCGCCAGCTGGGCAAGCCCTGGCTTGCCCAGTGTGATGCCCGCAGTAACTGATACGGCGAGTGCATCCATGGCCAGGGCCACGGCCAGGGCGAGAAGTTCGAGAAAGGACATTGCGAAACAGCTCCGGATTGGGGGTGTGGATGCCGATTCCTGTACCGGAGGACGGCTCACTGGGCAAGCGCTTGTGACTGCGCCCGAACTATGCTATTTTTTTCAAAACTTGTTTGTACATCAGCAAATTTAGCATATCTCCGCCGTAGGCGGAGCTTTCATATGGTTGCCCGTTCCGGTGTCCGATCCCGCCGGTCGCGGGCTGTTTGCCGCATTTCGCAAAAACGACATTTTCAGCCGCGAGGCTGCCCCTGACGGGGCATATATTAAGGAGTTCCCATGCCGGACAGGCATCTTACCGTCACCCCGCTGGGGGGGCTTGGAGAAATAGGTCTGAACTGCCAGAAATGGGAGTGCGGACAGGGGGCCGTGCTGGTCGATTGCGGCCTCATGTTCCCCGATGATTCTCAATTGGGCGTGGATGTGGTCATTCCTCTGTTCAACTCTCTGTTCGCGGAAGGCGAGCGCCCCCTGGGCGTGGTGCTGACCCACGGGCATGAAGATCACATCGGCGCGCTGCCCTGGATGATATCTCAATACAAGGGCATGCTGTCCACGCCTCTGCCCATATATGGCTCTCCTTTCACTCTGGCTCTGGTGGAGCACAAGCTCACCGAGCACGGTCTGCTGGATCGCGTGGTTTTGCGGCCGGTCGGCCCGCATGAACGGGTACGGATCGGCAGTCTGGATTTTTTCTTCAGCCCGGTCTGCCACTCTATCCCGCAAGGTTACGCGTTGCTGGTGGACACCCCGGTGGGCAAGGTCATTCACACCGGAGACTTCAAGCTGGACAAGGAACCTTTGGGCGAAGCGTCCACGTTGTGTGAAGATATTGCCGCCTTTGCCGGGGAAGAGGGCATCCGTCTGCTTTTGGCCGACTCCACCAATGTGGAAGTTGAAGGGCATTCCAAGCCGGAACGCGAGGTGCGCGACACTCTGCACGAAATTTTTTCAGAGGCGGAAGGGCGCATCTTCATCGCATTGTTCTCCAGCCATATTGATCGCGTGCGCATTGTGCTGGAACTTGCGAAAGAGACAGGGCGATCCGTGCTGGTCAGCGGGCGCAGTCTGGCTTCTAACATTGAAAAGGCTGTGAATCTGGGCCTGCTGGAAAGGCCGGAACGGCTCTATACCGAGCAGGAAGGGCTGTCCGAGGCCGAAGCCTCGCGCACGGTGATTCTCGCCACCGGTACGCAGGGCGAGCCGCTTTCCGCCATGACCCGCATTGCCAACGGTGAACACCGCCAATTGGCCCTGCACGAAGGGGACACAGTGATCATGTCCTCCCGCGTGATCCCCGGCAACGCTCGCGCGGTTTCCCGCGTGGTGAACCAGATGTACCGGCAGGGGGCCAAGGTCTATCACGGGTCGTGGCGCACGATTCATGCCACGGGGCATGCCTGCCGGGAAGAACTGCGGGCCATTCTCGAACTGGTGCAGCCAGAGTGGTTTATTCCCGTGCATGGGGAATATCGCAATCTTGCCCTGCACGCGCAGCTTGCCCAGGAGTGCGGGGTTGACCCTGCCCGCGCGCTGGTGCTGGAAGACGGACATCCCTTTACCTTGACCCCGGATGATTTGGTGCTGGAAAAGCCTGTGCCCGTTGAATTTGTGCTGGTGGACGGCAAGGGCGTGGGCGATGTGGGGCGTCTGGTGCTCAAGGAGCGCCGCATCCTTGGCAGTGAGGGCGTGGTCATTGTGGTTCTGGTCATTGCCGGAGACACGGGCGAAGTGCTGCACGGGCCGGAAATGATTTCGCGCGGTTTCGTCTTTGAGCAACTGTATGAGCATGTGCTGGAAGATTCCAAATGTCTGGTGCTGGATCAGCTTGAGGATATGGCTCCACACGAGTACGATCGTCTTCAGGAACGCATACGCTCCAGTATGCGCCGCTTTTTCCGCGACGTGCTGGGCCGTGATCCGGTAGTGTTGCCGGTGGTTTCCGTGGTCTGAGCTTTATAACCCTGGCGGTGCTTTCATGCGCATTCTTCGTGTTCATTACCGGGATTGTTCCTTTTATGCTGCGCTTGATTCGGGAGAGCAAGGGGCGGAACTGACCTGTCTTCAGCCCGAACTCGGCTTTTCCAGTCCGCTGCCGCTGGCGGAAGTTACTCTGCTGCCGCTCGTCGCGCCGTCCAAGATTATCTGTGTCGGCCTCAATTTTCGGGCGCATGCATCGGAGTTGTCCATACCTCTGCCGGAACGTCCGGCTTTTTTTCTTAAGCCGCCCAGCTCGCTGATAGGCAACGGGCAGAGCATTCTCCTGCCCCGTCATGCGGGCCGTATTGATTATGAGGCAGAACTGGCAGTGGTTATCGGGCTGGGCGGGCGGAGAATTCCTCCCGCGGAAGTGCCTTCGCACATTTTCGGTTATACCTGCGCCAATGATGTTACTGCCCGTGATGAACAGAAGGGCGAGATTATGTTCGGGCGCTGCAAGGGGTACGATACCTTTTGCTCCGTCGGCCCCTGGCTGGAGACGACGCCGCCCGTTCCCTCCGCCTTCGTGCGTACTGTGGTCAACGGGGAGATCCGTCAGGAGGGCCGTCTGAGCGATATGATTCTTTCCCCGGTCGAGCTGGTAAGCCATATTTCGGAGGTGATGACCCTTGCTCCGGGAGATGTGATCCTGACGGGCACGCCTCCGGGCGTAGGCCCGTTATGCGCGGGTGATGAAGTGCAGATTGAAATTGACGGTGTGGGAATTTTGTCCAACCCGGTGGGCTGGGATGTCGCAGATATGCCCACAGTGGTGGGCGGAAGGCTGCTTCAATAGAGCAGGCTCGCTTTCACGTTGTATTCTCCCCTAGTTAAGGCGGCCCTTCAGCGCTGTATTGATTGTCGTTGTCGGCTGTACCTCAAGTTTTTGCCTTTTGTGCCGAAATATATTTTTGTGAAACTCGTGGAGGCGTTGTCATTATGACCCAGACCCTTGCTCATCCCGTCCCGGAAGACGTTCAGAATACCGGAAGCGTAACGCATCATGCTCAACACCAGGAAAAGGACGAAAACCTGATCCAACTGGTCACCTTCCGGCTGGGAGATGAAGAGTTCGGCGTTAAAATCCTGGTAGTGAACGAAATTATCAGACTTGTGCAAATCACTCAGGTGCCCAACGCGCCGGAATTCATTGAAGGCGTGATCAATCTGCGCGGCAAGGTATTGCCCGTGATGGGGCTGCGCAAGCGCTTCAACATGCCGGAAAAGGCACTGGACGACCATTCGCGCATCATTGTCATGGAACTGAACCACAATGTGGTGGGTTTTTTGGTGGACGCGGTGTCTGAAGTGCTGCGTATTCCTGAAAGCACGGTGGAACCCGCTCCGGCCGTGGTGGCGGGCATTGGTTCCGAGTATATCGAGGGCGTGGGCAGGTTGGATGATCGCCTGCTGATCCTGCTTGATCTGGAAGCGTTACTCAGTAATACCATGAAGGAAGCGCATTAAGCACGCCTGAACCTGCTGATTTTTTAATAACTAGGGGAGGAAGCTTTCAGCTTCCTCCCCCTTTTTATGGTACGGAGCACATGCTCCCGAGTTGTTACTTCTTCATGATCAGGCCAGCAGCGGCCTGTTCATTTTCCATGCGCTTGATGATGTCGCGGGTGGCGAAGGAGCCTACGGTGCCGCAGGCAATATTGGCCAGAAGGTCGATATGGCCGCCGGTGGAGAGCCGGGTAAGGTTGACGCTCTTGTTGCCGTCCGCATCTTCAAAATGCCAGGCATTAACCTTGGTTCCGTCAAAGTCATCAATCACAATCTTGAAATAGCCGTTGGGACCAACAAACACGTTGTTGGTGCTGTCCAAAACCACTTCTTCCTTATTGGTGAGAAGGATTTCGTTCAGCTCTCCGCAAGAGGCTCAGGTGTCGGGGCGGGCCAGGAAACGGGTATCTGACGGCCATTCCTGCGGATTCTTGATTTCATAGATGTCGCTGTACATGTCGAGGCTGACCTTGCCGTCCTGTACTGCCCCGCCGGGCTTGAGCATGGCCAGCTGCACGCTGATTTTTCCGTCTGTGGAGTTGAGCTGCCACTTCGCACGGTCCGGAGCGCTGCTGGGAAGGTAGTCCAATGCGGCGGGGTCGTCCATGCCCTTGAAGGTTTTCTCCGTAGCCTTGCCGTTTTCTTCTGTGAGGCGCAGGGCCACTTCCTTGGGAGAAACCGCCAGCACATCAACTTTGGCCTTGCCCACCATAACACTGTCGCCCGGGGCATAGGCGCCGGAAATGCGGGGCGCGGTGCTCAGCCAGATACTGGTGAGGCTGGGCGTGCCAAATTCCTTGATGTAGATTTCGTCCATGCCCGCCTTTTCAGCGATGAAGTAGGACTGTCCGCTGGGATAGGTGGAGCTGGTGAAATAGGTGTTGTGATAGAGCGGGCCGGTTTCGTCCGCCGGAAGCGGATATCTGCCTTCAGGCAGGCCCAGCCCATTGTTATACTTGCCGGAAGAGAAATCTTTCAGCGTGGGGCTGATGGCCACGGTGAAGTTGGTGCCGTAATAATTGCCCGACGCCTTCATGATGCGCACGGTGTCGGAGTTCGCCACATTGCCGTAGGGGTGCCCCTTGCTGGCCGTAAACTGAAGCAGACGCGAGCCGTCCTCGTGCAGCTTGAGCGATTCGCCCAGCTTGAGCTTGCGGTCTTTAACGATGATGTACTCATACTGTTCATTGACCACGGGCTGACGCTTGCCGAGCATGACGACATCCAGCCCTGTCATGGTGCCGATGCTGCCCAGGCGGGAGGTGTAGTACAGCCCCTCCGGCGGGATAATGATTTTGCCGTTGTCGATGTAGCTTTTACGGATTACGACGCCTTCATTGATGGTGCGTTTGCCGATGTAAAGATCCAGATCGTAGGATTTGAAGCCGGGGACCTTGGCGATGATCGCCGCAGTTCGCGCCGGAGCCTCACACAGAGCGGATTCCGCGCCCTGTGCGCCGCAAACCGGAGAAAGGGCTGCAAGGGCCAGCCCTCCCGCCAGTAAACCGAGAACATGGTTCTTCTTCATGAAGAAGCCTCCTGTAAAGGGTTTATCCAGAGGCAGAACACCCCCGGAACGGTCAATATTCATGCCGCGCATGGTTTGCCGGAAAGCTTGTCTGCGAAGACAATAAAGAATTCATGCGGGCAAGATTTTATGGGCTGTGTGCTTTAAAGCGGGAAGAGAACTCTTGCTTGTGATAATAGTCTCAGTTTCTTCAATTGGTCAACCATATACTGTCGACAATTTGCGGGCAGGCGAATACCTGTTTGTAATATATCCGGTTTATCGCCATGTACGGGATCTGCCGATACCATCCGGGCAACACGGCATGGAGTCAATGATAGATGGGGGGAAGAAATAAATTGATATCCTATTTCAATAACGGGCTGATGGAAAATACTCTTTAATGGGTTTCACCGCATATCAAAAATCTTTTCAACCGCAACCGAGGATGAGTAAGATGCGGTGATTGTTATGCTTAAAAAGTATAATAATCCATTCAATATAAGTATTTGCTATTTTATTGAGGTTTTCTTTATACAAGAGGTACAGGAGAACGCAATAATGCATGATGAACGGAAAAAAGATGATGTGGTGATTTGTAATCTGCATGATGCCGGATGTTCGCAAGCATTCATCGAGCATTTCATGATCTGTTACCGGAGCAATAACCTGTTTGAACAGTTATCTCTTCTGGAAAAACAAAGAACTATCCTTCTTGATGGTATTCATAGAAATCAAGATAAACTTGATTGCCTTGATTACCTGTTGTTTCAGATAAAGAAAGACATGAGCCGTGCTTGATACGTCTGGCGCATTCTGCATTCCGTTCAGAATTGAACCCCTAAAGGAGATCCCATCATGCGTATGGTAAAACAGTTTGGCCTGAGTGCCGCCGTTGTCGGCATGATGTCCGCTGCCGCGTTTGCACAGGACATGCCCGCCGATGCTGGCAATTTCTACAAAAGTGAAAACGTCGCCATGCAGGCGGTCACGTTCAAAAACCAGTACAGGATGGATATCGCCGGAAATCTGTTTCTGCCGAACAATCTGAACCGGAACGAAAAACATGCCGCGATTATCGTAGGGCATCCCATGGGTGCGGTGAAGGAACAAAGCGCGAACCTGTATGCTGTAAAAATGGCCGAACAGGGCTTTGTCACCCTTTCCGTGGATTTGGCGTTCTGGGGTGGCAGTGCCGGGGAACCCCGCAACGCCGTTTCGCCGGACATGTATGCCGAAACATTCAGTGCGGCTGTGGATTTTCTTGGCACCCAGCCCTTTGTGGACAGGGCGCGGATCGGGGTCATCGGGATATGCGGCAGTGGAAGCTTCGCGATCAGCGCGGCCAAGATTGACCCTCGCCTGAAGGCTCTTGCCACGGTCAGCATGTATGACATGGGCGCGGCCAACCGCAACGGCCTGCGGCATGGTCTGAGCCTGGAGCAGAGAAAGGATATCATCAGGGAAGCAGCCGAACAGCGCTATGTGGAATTCACAGGCGGGGAAACAAAATATACCAGTGGCACGGTGCATGAATTGACGGAAAATTCCACGCCCATTGAGCGTGAATTTTATGAATTCTACCGTACGCCGCGCGGCGAGGTCACACCGGAAGGAGCATCCCCGCAAACCACGACGCACCCGACCCTGAGCAGTAACGTGAAGTTCATGAACTTCTATCCGTTCAACGACATTGAAACCATTTCCCCTCGCCCCATGCTGTTTGTCGCCGGAGAAAACGCACACTCCATTGAGTTCAGTGAAGACGCCTACAGGCTCGCGGCGGAACCGAAGGAATTGTATATCGTGCCCGGCGCGGGACATGTGGACCTGTACGACCGCGTAAACCTCATTCCCTTTGCAAAACTAGCTGATTTCTTTACGAAAAATCTGAAGTAGAACACGCTGAAACCTCAACCTGCTCCGGCGGGCCTCCTCTCCCTGATTATGGAGGCCCGCTGTTCTGTCACGGAACGTATGAACGCACAAACCTTTGTTTTTCAGGCAGGCAGCCCGCGCTGGTCGGCGGTATTTTCCCTGTTTATGGGGGTGACGGCTCTGATTTCAGCCGAATTCATTCCGGTGAGCCTGCTGACACCCATTGCCCGCGAGCTCGCCGTGTCTGAAGGCGCGGCCGGGCAGACCGTCACGGCCGTCGGCATTTTTGCTGTATTGTCCAGCCTTCTGCTGGCCCCGCTGACCGGCGGAATCGATCGAAGACGCGTCCTGCTGACGCTTTCAGCCCTGCTTGTCGCATCATACCTCTTGATCGGTGCGGCCCCGAACTATGCCTTCATGCTTGCAGGGCGCGCGCTGCTCGGCGTTTGCGTGGGCGGGTTCTGGTCCCTCGCTTCCGCCGTCACGCTGCAACTTGTTCCTACAAAAGACGTTCCGCGCGCCCTGAGCATCGTTTATGCCGGGGTTTCCGTGGCAACCATCATTTCCCTGCCCGTAGCCAGTTGGATCGGCGAACTGATCGGATGGAGAAATGTTTTCTTTCTCGGAGCACTTATGGGAACAGTCGGCTTTATCTGGCAATACCGAGCTCTTCCTGTTCTGCCCGCGCGGCCCGGCAATGGATTCAGGGAGATGTTCTCCCTGCTCGGACGCAAATGGGTTCTGGCCGGAATAGGCGGGAATATTCTGAGCTTTGGCGGGTATCATGTCTTTTTCACCTATTTGCGGCCCTTTCTTGAACTGGATCTGGCCCGAGGAACGGATGATCTGTCGCTGATTCTGCTTGTGTTCGGGATCGTAAACGTGCTTGGCACCTTCATCGCGGGAGCCATTCTTGGAAGATACTTCAGGACAGCCATGATCACGGTTCACCTTGCATTCATGACTGCGGCCATGGCACTGCTCCTCTGCCGGGAATATGTGAATGTGAGTATAGCGCTGGCGGTATTCTGGGGTTTTGCCTTCGGCTTCACTCCGGTGGGCTGGTCCACCTGGATTGCCCGCACTCTTGCCGACAAGGCAGAGCTGGCCGGAGGACTTACCGTTGCGGCTACGCAGTTCGCCATTGGCCTTGCCGCTGCCGTAGGCGGTTTTACCTACGACAACCAGGGCATCAGTGGTATCTTTCTGGCCGCAGCGGGGATCAATGTTCTGGCGGCGCTGCTGATTGCAGTCAGTTTTTCCCTTTTTGCCAAGGCGGCCGGCCGCAAGGCCTGAGCCTGCCCAGGAGCACCCATTTCAGTGAATTCGGACGCGTTTTTCAGCACTAGCGTATGTCAACATTGAAATGCTCTACGGAGCAGAGCGAAGCGAGGCTTACCCCAGCTCTCTTTATCCGTAATTCATTTCACTCCAACGGTTAAAGACGTCGCGCCGCCTCTCCATTCTGGAAGTAGCCATAATTCGCTCAAGCAGGGCACATGCTGGTACAAGGTCATTTACGTTACCCGCCACAGGAGTGCAAAACAACAGACTGACAAAAAGCCCAGTTTTTTAGAAGCAAATCTTGGGCAAGAAAGGGGTTGACAAAATGGTTAAGCCGGTGAAATTCTCTTTAAGATTTCCTTCTGGGAAAGACAATCCGTACGGCTCTTGTTTGTCACTAAAGGAATCAGTTAACGTATGTATCTGACTATGTGATAGAAACACATTTTGAAATTGTGCTCTTTGTAAGAAGATGTGTCTTCTTCATTGCGGTCAGTTCTCCCTGTTTCTATGAGAACCGCCTCATTGTTCCCTCATGGAGCAGAGCTGAGCGGAGTCATCCGCCGGAACGCTAAAGCTGTTCGGCATGAGGAAATGTATGACCGCAGATGAAAAAAAGGAAGTGGAAGCCCTGGCTTCCAAAATATTGCGCCGGTATTTCTGTGATAGTGACGTGGAGTTTTTAATCTCCACCTTTACTCCCGACATAGTGTGGTTGGGCGGCGGCGAAATGCAGAAGGCAGAGGGTGCGGAAGCCGTAGCATCCTTTTTTCTCGCCGGGCGGGATGAATTAATGGCCTGCCGCATGTGGGATGAGGAATACGTGGTGGTGCAGCAGGCTCCGGACGTGTACCTGTGTGAAGGCCGCAGTATGCTGGAGTCGGTTCAGCCGGGTACGACCATGCGCATCCGGCAGCGTATCACATTTATTTTCCGCCGTGAGAACGGCGTCCTGAAAACGGCGCACATTCATAATTCCCTCCCGTTTACTGCCATCCAGCCGGAAGAATTGTTTCCGATGGAAACGGCCAAAAAGGCCTTTCAAGATATGCAGGCCCGCATAGGCGAGCAGGATCGGCAAATCGAACTTATGCTCAGCCAGTTGCCCGGCGGTATGCAGATTTGTTACCCGGACGAGCGCTTCAGCACCAAGTGGATCAGCGATGGGCTTCTTTCGCTGCTGGGGTACAAGGATGCGGCTGCTTATGCGGAGGAAACCGGCGACTGTTGTGAGGGGTTTATTCTCTCCGATGATTATGCCGCTATGCTGAGCAAAGTGGCGGCGGAGCTGGAGCACGGTGATTCTTACAGCGTGGAATACCGTGCCATGCGTCGGGACGGCAGTATTTTGTGGGTGCGAGACATCGGCAAGCGTTTTGAGGACGCGGATGGGGAAGAGGTCATCAGCTGCTTTATTACCGATATTTCCGATCGGGTGGGGCGGGAACAAGAATTATGGAGGGTCAGCGAGGAAAACGCTCGTCGGGCGCACTTTCTTTTGGGGCTCTACAACTCCGTGCCCTGCGGCATTGTGCAATTCGTTACCGTCCCCGTGCCCCGTATCCTGAACATCAACCGTCGCGCCTTGGAAATGTACGGTTACAGTGAAGAGGAATACTTCGCTGGTGAGCGCGATCCCTTTTTTTTCGTTCAGGCGAAAGATCTTCCCCGTGTGCAGGGAGCCGTAGCCGGGCTCTTCCAGGGGGGCGGCCGGGCCGCTTATGAGCGTGAGCTGCTCTGCCCTGACGGCCGGAAGCTGTGGATCAACGTTATTATGGAGAAAGTTCTCAACGCCGATGGCATTGAGGTGGTACAGGCCATTTTCACCGATATCACTGCCACCAAAAAATTGCGGATGGAACGTGAGCAGGAGCAACTGCAGGAAAACCGTTCCCTGCGGGCGGCGGTGTCTTCCGCCTACCAGCTGATCCTGCGCGTCAACCTGACCCGGGACTGGTACGACAGTTTCAGTGAAAGCAGTTATATCAGACCGATACCCCGGTCGGGAAAATTTTCCGAACTTGTGACGGAAGCCGTATCTGACGTGGTTGAAGGCTACCGTCAAGACTTCATCTCGACTTTTTCACCCAAAGGGCTGCTGGAGCATTTCCTGACGGGGGAGAATGAGGTTTATCTCGAACATCCGCGCCAGGGAGCGGACGGCCTGCCTCACTGGTTGTCTCTGCACGGCATTCGGGTGGAAGCCCCGGACGATGTGACGTGTATCATCATGATCAAGGTGCTCGATGAGCTGCGGGCAGAAAAGGCCCGGCAGGAACAAATTTTGCGCGATGCCCTGTCTGCGGCGGAATCCGCCAATCGGGCCAAGTCTGATTTTTTGTCGCGCATGAGTCACGATATCCGTACCCCCATGAACGCCATTATTGGCATGAGTGCCATTGGTCAGCTCAAGGCTGGCGATCCGGGCCGGATACAAGACTGTTTTCGAAAAATCGACGCCTCATCACGGTATTTGCTGTCTCTGCTCAATGACATTCTGGACATGGCCCGTATTGAAAGCGGCAAGATGAGCCTGGAGTGCGCTCCCTTCGATCTGGCGGAGCTGATAGAACAGATCGACGGCATGATTTTTTCTCAGGCAGAAGAGGCAGGCATCACATACGAGGTCTATCATACAGAACCGTTGGCGCGGCGTTATGTGGGGGATGCGCTGCGCATCAACCAGATCCTCATGAATCTGTTGTCCAATGCCCTCAAATTTACGCCCTCGGGTGGCCGGATCCATGTCCGCATCCGCGAGTGCGGCCGGGAACGCGGTCTGTCCCATGTGGAATTCACGGTAGAGGATTCCGGGGTGGGCATGGCTCCTGAATTCATTCAGAAGGTGTTTCTGCCTTTCGAGCAGGAAAATGCAGGCGTGGCCAGGAATAAGGCGGGCAGTGGCCTGGGCCTGTCCATCGTGTTCAGTCTGGTACAACTGATGGGGGGAGCCATCAACGTGACCAGCGAAAAAGGGCGCGGCAGTTCTTTTGTCGTGACTCTGCCGCTGGAGCCGGCCGATAAGGATCAGGATGCGGAGGAGCGCCGCAAATCCCGCGAACTGCTGATGGGGCTGCATGTGCTGGTGGTAGACGATGACATCCTGGTGGGCGAGCAGGTGACAATGATTATGAACGGCATCGGAGCCAAGTCGCTGTGGGTGGACTCAGGTTTCAAGGCCGTGGAGGCTGTGCGCTCCGCAATAGAATCTGGAAGCAGCTATGATGTGGCTTTGGTGGATTGGAAAATGCCCGGTATGGACGGTATTGAAACCACGCGGCGAATCCGCGAACTGGTAGGGCCGGACACCACCATTATTATCATCTCCGCCTATGACTGGAGCTGCATCGAAACCGAAGCCCGCACAGCCGGAGCCGACTACTTCATCTCCAAACCTCTGTTTCATTTCTCCCTGTGCCATACCCTCCAGCAACTGCATATCGGCCGTCCGTCGATCGGAGAAATTTCGGCTTCACCTGCGATCCCCGTGCACACGCCGATCCGGTGGAAGGATCGGCGTGTACTGCTGGTGGAGGATAACGAGCTGAACATGGAAATCGCACGTTCGCTACTGGAGATGCGGGGTCTTCAGGTGGATGGCGCAAAAAACGGTGACATTGCGGTGCGCATGTTCGCCGAATCGTCGGCAGGGCATTATCATGGCGTACTCATGGATATCCGTATGCCGGTCATGGATGGTCTGGAGGCCACACGGCGCATACGCGCCTTGTCCAGACCTGATGCCTCCACAGTGCCGATTGTCGCCATGTCGGCCAATGCTTTCAGTGAAGATAAAAAATGTGCCATTGATACAGGGATGAATGACTATCTGGTCAAGCCACTAGAACTGGATGAACTGTTCGCCACGCTGGAAAAGTGGCTGTAGGGCACGTCAATATTGAAATGATCGACGCCATGAGCAATCCACTTTAAACTTGTTCATGGGGCTGTTCACACTATTGGGGATAGTTTCAATATATTGAGGGGGATCGGGGGGAATCATTCCCCCCGGCGGGGTACGGGCAGAGCCCCGAAAAAGCAGGCGTTTTCTATTTTGTGTCAACACGTCCTAAAGGCGCCGCGCCGGCCTTGAACACAAATATCCCCGAAGCTTTCAGCTTCGGGGATATTTGTGTTCATAGAGAGGTCTTTTTTTATGACTTGGACGCGGCGTCCTTGGCCGGAGCCGCAGGCTGGCCGTTGTCTTCCCATCCGCCGCCGAGCGCCATGCACACGTTGATGATGGAGGAAAGGTGGGCCGCACGGGTGCTGGCGAGCTGGATTTCCGCGTCAAACAGAGAACGTTCGGCGTCCAGAACGTCCAGGTATGAGGCGTAGCCATTGTCATAACGCAGACGAGCCAGTTCCGTGGCCTTGCGCAGGCTGTTTACGGATTCATTCAGGGCCCTGACCACATACACGGTGCGGTCCTGAATGGTCAGTGCGTCGCGCACTTCCTGAAAGGCCTGCTGCACGGACAGCACGTAGGAAGCTGCAGCTTCACGCTGAGCGGCTTCGCTGGCCTTCACGTTGTTGGAGATGCGTCCGAAGGTGAGAATGGGCAGATTGATGCCGCCGCCAATGCTCCAGATGTTCGTAGCGCTTTCAAACAGATGGTCGAGTTCGCTGCTCTGGGTACCGAGCTGGCCGGTCAGCGAGATGGACGGGAACCATTCCGCCTTGGCCGCGCCGATTCTGAAGTTTGCCGCCCTGAGTGTGGCTTCCGCCGCGATGAGGTCGGGGCGGCGTTCCAGCAAGTCGGAGGGTATGCCCACGGGCAGTTGCGGCGCGCTGGGCATGGCGTCCAGTTCCAGTCCGCGCTGCGGCGAGGCTTCAAAGATATCACGCGGGGAGCGGCCGGTCAGCACCATGAGCGCGCTTTCCGCCGTGGCCACCTGATATTGCGCGGTGTACAGGCTGGCTCGCACGCTGTCCACTTCCGTCTTGGCACGCAAAAAGTCCAGCTCGCTGATCAGGCCCTCGTCGTAACGGGCGCGGTAGATCTTCAGCGCTTCCTCGCGAGAGGCCAGGGTACGTTTGGCAATGCTGAGCTGGGCGTCATAACTGCGCAGGTTGATATAGGCCGTGGCGGTTTGTCCGGCCAGGCTGAGCACCACGCCGCGCTGTCCGGCTTCAGAGGACAACAGCTGCTCCCGCGCGGCGGCGGTGGAGTTGCGCACCTTGCCCCACAGGTCCATTTCCCATGCGGCCTGGAGGCCGAGAGAGAATTGGTTGTTGACGCGGCCGGGCGCATCGGCGGGAATACCGTTTATCCCGAACAGTTTGCTGATGGCCGTGCCCGCCGCGATGTCGCTTTCCGTCACCTTGGCGCGTCCAGCGCTGCCGGAACCCGAAAGTGTGGGGAAGTAGTCCGCTCTGGCCAGCCCCAGGTACGCCCGGGCCTGATCCACGCGGGCAATGGCCACCGCGAGGTTTTGGTTGTGCAGCAGGGCCTCTTCCACCATTTTGTCCAGCACCGGGTCGTTGAAGCGCTTCCACCACTGGACTTCAAGGTTCTTTGACGCCATGGGCAGATTGTAGGGCGCTTTGCTCCATGTGTCCGGGATGTCCATCCCCGGGCGGTTGTAATCCGGGGCAAAGGAGCAGCCGGACAACGCCATGCCCGAAATCAGGCAGAGGGCCGCGCCCGCGCGCCGGAAAGCAGTTCCAGTCATATCAGTTCTCCCTCTCAGAGCAGGTTGGGTTTGAAATGTTGCATCCAGTTAGAGCATTTCTCATGAAAAATGACAATCCGGGGGCGGGGCAAATGTGCCGCCCCCGGATGGAAACTGCTCTATTCGGCTTGGGTTTTGTTTTTTTTGCGACTGTCCATCTTTTCTGCGGCGGACATGATGACCTTGTAGAAGAAGGGCACGATGAGCGGCGCGAGAGTGGACGCCGCCAGCATGCCGAATACCACGCTGATGCCGATGGCGCGGCGGCTGGACGCACCCGCGCCAGTGCTGATGGCCAGCGGCACGCAGCCCAGGATGAAGGCCAGTGAGGTCATGATAATGGGCCGGAAACGCAGCTTGGCGGCCTGCACGGCGGATTCCACGATGCTCATGCCCTGCTTGTACTGATCCGCCGCGAATTCCACGATCAGAATGGCGTTTTTACAGGCCAGACCGAGCAGGGTGAAGAAGGCCACCTGGGTGTACACGTCGTTGTTCTGCCCCGTCAGCCAGTTGCCGGCAATGGCGCCGAATACTGCAAAGGGCACTGCGGTGAGCACGGCCAGCGGCAGAGTCCAGCGTTCATATTGAGCGGCAAGGATGAGGAAGACCATGAGCAGGGCCAGACCGAGTACGGTGAAGTCCGTGCCGCCGGTGGCGACTTCCTGATAGCTGGAGCCGGACCAGGCCAGAGAATAACCCTGCGGCAGGAGCTGATCGCACACCTCCTGCATGGCCTGGAGCGCCTGGCCGGAGCTGTAGCCTGAAGCGGGGTTGCCGGTTACCTTGGCGGCCAGCAGACCGTTGAAGTGGGTGACAAGCTGAGGGCCGCTGTCATTATGGATAGAGACCAGCGACACCAGCGGGATGTCGTTGCCGTCGCGGCTCTGCACGTAGATACTGCCCATTTCGTCGGGCAGGGAACGGTAGGGCGCATCCGCCTGCATATACACGCGGAAGGTACGGCCGTTCATGTTGAAGTCGTTGATATAGGATGCACCAAGCGTGGCGCCCATGGTGTTGAACACATCAGCCACGTTGACGTTGAGCATGCGGGCCTTTTCGCGGTCAAGGTCGACGTAGAGGCGCGGGGAGTTCACGCTGTAGGTGCTGTTCACGCCGGAGAGTTCGGGCCGTTTGGCCGCTTCGGCCAGCACCGCGCGAATCACGTCGGACAACTGCTTGGGGTTGTCTTCAGTGGACATGATCATGGCTTCAAAACCGCCGGTGTTGCTCAGGCCCATGATGGGCGGCGGGTTGAAGGGCAGAATCAGACCCTTGGTTTCAGCCATGCCGATGCCGTAGATCTTGCCGATGGTGTCGTTGACGGTGATCCCCATCTTTTCACGTTCGGCCCAATCCTTGAGGGTAACGAACATGACGCCGGAGTTGGTGTTCAGCGCGCCGTTTATCATGTCGAAGCCGGCCACGGAGAGCAGATTTTCCACTTCGGGCAGTTCCTGTACCTTTGCCGCGACGCTGTCCATAACTTCAATGGTCTGGGGCAGAGCTGTGCCGTCCGGCATCATGCCCATGACCAGAATGGAGCCCTGGTCTTCTTCAGGCACCAGAGCCGTGGGCACGCGGTTGAAAAGATCCCAGGTTCCCCCGCATACGGCGGCGACAAGCAGCGTCGTAATGACGCCATGCCGGATGAAGTAGCGCACGCCGATGGAAAAGCGCTTGGTAACGCGGTCAAAGAAGCGGTTGAACCAGCGGAAGAAGCGGGGAGGCTCCTTGTGCGACTTCTTGATCAGCATGACACAGAGCGTGGGCGTGAGTGTCAGGGCTACAATGCCCGACAGGGTAACAGAAATGGCGATGGTAATGGCGAACTGCCGGTACATCACGCCCGCCAGACCGCCCATAAAGCCCACGGGAATGAACACGGCGCATAACACCAGCACGATGGCGACAACAGCGCCGGTCACTTCATGCATGGCTTTGGCCGTGGCCTGCCGTGGCGTGAGATCCTCGGTTTCCAGTATTCGGGCCATGTTTTCCATGACCACGATGGCATCGTCGACCACAATACCGATGGCCAGCACCAGGGCGAAGAGCGTCAGAGTATTGATGGAGAAGCCCAGCGCATAGATGCCCGCAAAGGTGCCGATCAGAGAAATGGGCACGGCGATGCAGGGGATGAGCGTAGCTTCCCATTTTTGCAGGAAGAGGTACACCACGATGAACACCAGGAACATGGCTTCTATCAGGGTATGGATCACTTCCTCGATGGAGATTTTTACGAAGGTCGTAGTGTTGTAGGGAATGGAATATTCAATCCCGGTGGGAAATGCCTTGGAAACATTCTCAAAGTAGGCTTCAACGCGCTGCGCCGTATCCAGCGCGTTGGCGCCGGTGCCAAGGTAAACCGCAATGGGTACGGCAAGGTTGCCGTCGGTACGGCCTTGAGCGCTATAATCCTTTGCTCCCAAGGCTACGCGGGCAACGTCCTTGAGGCGCAGTACCCCTCCGTCAGGTGTGGTGCGCAGGATGATATTGCCGAATTCTTCCGGCGTGCTCAGGCGGCCGAGGCCGCTGACCTGCCAGGTCATCTGGATCTCGTTTGAACTGGGCATGGCGCCCACGGAACCGAAGGAATACTGGTTGTTCTGATCCTTTACGGCCTGGGCGATCTCTCCCGTGGTCAGACCGAGCTGGGCCATGCGTTGGGGGTTCAGCCAGATGCGGATGGCGTAGTCCTTGGAACCCATAATTTCCGCGTTGCCCACGCCGGGGATACGCTTCAGGCCGTCCATGATGTAGAACAGCGCGTAGTTGCTGAGATAGGTATCGTCGTAAACGCCCCCCTCTGAAATGAGAGACGCCACCAGCAGGAAGGAGGAAGACTGCTTTTTCACCGTCACGCCGTACTGGCGCACGATGTCCGGCAGCATGGCCTCGGCCGCCTGTACGCGGTTGTTCACGTTGACGGTGGCCATGTCGGGGTCGGTGCCGATTTCAAAGTACACGTTCATCGACATGGAGCCGCTGGTGGAACACACCGTGTTCATGTAAATCATGTTGTCCACGCCGTTCATCTGGTCTTCGATGGGCTGGGCAACGCTTTGGGCAATGGTTTCGGGGGTTGCGCCAGGGTACTGGGCAGAGACCTGGACGGAAGGCGGCGTCAGTTCGGGATACTGGGAAACAGGCAGTTTTCCGATGGCCAGAACGCCGAGCAGGACTATGAAAATGGAAATAACCGCAGAGAATACGGGCCGTTTCAGAAAGAAACCTTCCTGAATGGGGGCCTGATCCAGCGGGGATGTGTTTGGATTCTGGGACATGTGCTATTCCGCCTGGGGCTTGCCGCTTGCGGCGTTTTCATCCTCGGGGAGGACGGTAAGGGAGGTTTCGCTCGGGCCCCCTTCCGGCGTGGTGATCGAGTCCGGGGTGGGCAGGGCGGTTTCCCGCGCGGGACGCTGCACGGGTTTGCCCTGTACGGGGGCGCCGGGGCGAACCTTGTTGGTGCCGTCCACCACGACCACCGTGCCGGGCTCAAGTCCGTCGTCCACGATGAATTCGTTGCCGAAAATCTCTCCCAGTTTCACTGGAGTAAGCGTGGCCACGCCATCCTTGCCCACGGTATAGACCATGGTGCCCTGCGCCGTGTTCATCACAGCGGTCTGGGGGATCATGATCACATCCACCAGCATGGTGCCGCCGATGGTGACGGAGGCGTACTGGCCGGGCAGAAGCGCGCTTTCCGGGTTGGGGAACTGGGCGCGGGCGCGGACCACGGAAGTCTGCGGTTCCACCTGCGTGTCGACAAAGGTGACGAAGCCTGGATACTGATAGGTTCCGCCTTCCAGCATGGTCAGGCGCGCGGGCGTTCCTTCTGTGGACTGTTTGGCCTTGCCCTGGGCTTCCAGACGCTTCATGCGCATCATGTCTGCGCTGGGAATGGCAAAGGTGGCATACATGGGGTCGGTCTGATTGATGGTGGTCAAGAGACTGCCCTGCGCATCCAGCGTGATCAGGTCGCCTTCGTCGCGCGCGGCCAGACTGGTGTAACCGGAGATAGGTGCCACCACATTAGTGTAATCCAACTGGATCTGGGCTTCATTTACCCGCGCCTGAGCCGACGCCACCTGCGCATTGGCGCTGTCAAAGGCGGCCTTGGCTGTGTCGCGGTCTTTTTGGCTGACGGCGTTGCGGGAGTAAAGCGGCTGGATACGGTTCCATTCGCGCTGAGCGTTGGAATACTCGGTCTGGGCCACGGTCAGTTGAGCCTTGGCCTGATCCAGAGCAGCCTGAGCCGAGGCCGGATCGATTTCAAACAGGGTCTGCCCCTGATAGACGTAATCTCCTTCCTTAAAGAACCGGCGCTTCAGAATGCCGGAGATCTGGGCCCGTACCTCGACCGAAAGGTAACCGAGAGTCTGGCCCATGTAGGTCGATTTGAGCGGCACGTTTTCCTTCTGGAGTTCCAGAGTCCCTACCAGAGGAGGCGGCATCTGCCGTGCTGCCTGCTTGTCCTTGTCATCGAAGCAGGCCGTGAGGCTGAACGCCACGGTTACGAGCAGGGCGGCGAGGGCACCGCGGGAAAGTGTGGCATGAGAGTGCATGAATGACTCCTTGATCTGAAGGGGCAAAGCCCGTAGTGGCGCGTGAACGGGGTATTCCGGACGGCCTGGTGCGTATGGACAGGCTCGCGTGTTGCGGCCATAATGGGTTTCAAAACATATTGGTTCCCTTAGCATGGGCGCCGTGAGCCGTCCATGAGATGAGGGGTTGGAGAAAGCAATGAGTCCTTTTATTGTACGTGGTATTCTCATCGGGGGGTCACTCGGCGTCTTTGCCGCGCTGTTCGGAGTGGTGGACAACATGCCCCGGGCCTTCGGCCTGGGGATGATCGGGGGTGTTTTCGCCGGGTTTACTCTGGCTCGGCTGCGCAAGGGCAAAACGCCGCTTGACTGAGGGTGTGCGCCGCCCCGCGCGGGGTGACCGGGGTGATCGGACGCCCCGTGAATCATCGCGGTTCGATTCGGCCTCCGTGCCTCCTTTCGGAGAAAGAAAACCCTGGAGCAGGCATTCAAAGTTCCGCATCCCCCGTTCCACAGCCAGGCGTATATCTTCTTCGCCCTCCGGCTCTTCCGGTTCCTCAATGAGATCCTGAATGTGGTGGAGATTGAACGGAAAGGGCGGGTCCATCCGCAGGGCGGGCAAAAATACGCCGGGCATGACAGCCGTGAAGATTTCTGCCGGGGAAATATCCTTTCGCAGGTCCCCCCTGCGCCAGGCTTCTTCCATCAGGCCGAACATGAGCCGGGTGTGGCTGCTGTGGTCGCGTATCATTTCCAAAGCAATCGGCTCGCCGGCGTAGACGTCGCAGATAAGATTACGCAGGGTTATGCGTCCTTCGATGGTATGGCGGAGGCAGGTCCTGAGGCCGCGACGCAGACCGTCCAGCGGCGTTTCTCCGCCGCGCACGCTTTCTTCCACATCGCGGAAAAAGTTCATGTAGCCCCGTGACAGCAGGGTGTGCACGAAGTTGTCCTTACTGCCGAAATAGTAGTTCAGCATTCGGGGGCTTACTCCGGCTCTGGCGCAGATTGCGCGCACATTCAGCCCCCGCACTCCCTTGAGACGGATTTCTTCTTCCCCGGCGTCAAGCAGGGCGATGTCAAGCTGCTGTGATGGTCTGGCCATATGAAACGTTTGTATAAAAATATTGCAAAATATTGCAAGGAAAATCGTGAAAATCATTGAACCATGCGCGTTAGGAGTTTTTATACTCATGTACCAAAACTGTCAAGGCAGCATGGGGGGAATGAGTTTTTCAGGAAAGCAAGAAATGTTATCCGGTCGCTTTGCTGGATAACAAAAACTCTTGAGGAGGAGTCTTTCTTCTGTTTACTCCGCCTGTCAGTCCGGCCTGAACAAGATGCCCAACGAGCACTATTTGCTGACTCTGACCACCGGCAGTTCGGTCGTCGAAATCACTCCGGGCAAGAGTGTCGTACGGGAATTCGTCAACCCGATGTATAATGATACTATCCATTGTTAAGATCGTTCCGCAGGAAAACGTGGTTTCCTGCTCGTTTACGGCGGGTTTTTCGCCGCGTCGGGCTTGAGCCCGACGGCTGGTGCCATGTAACTTTAAGCGTTACACGGCACTAGTGAGAATCCGGTGGGAAAACGCCCGGCCAAGTATCCCGTACTTGTAGCAGGCATTGTACAAATATAAGAGAAACGCCCCGGCCTTAGACCGGGGCGTCAGTTTGCTGAAAAAGTCCTTGAGGGGGCTTCTCGCCCCCTCAAACTTGCCCGGAGGGTGACGGGCAAAGCGGGCGTAGTATGCCCTGCACTCCAAATTGTGATATTATGTTATAATTATGGGGTCCGGGGGAAATTATCTCCCTGCCAGACCGGCTCGGTCCCGGTGGGGCACGGGGCAAAGCCCCGGTTTGTCAAAACGTTATCCGGCCAGAAGCCCGGCCTTGCGCAGCCAGGCATCTACGGCATCCTGCGCGCCGGACGCGCGTGAGCCGCTCACTTCAAAGCCTTTCAGAATTTTTGCGCGCGGGCAAAGCCTTTTCAGGTCGTCTTCGGCGCGTCCGAGGCGGCTACCGCCGTGAGTGCAAAATGGAACAACGGTTTTGTCTCCCATATCGTACGTTTCCAGAAGGGTGAAGAAGGGCATGGGCATGGTCCCCCACCAGTTCGGAAAACCGATAAACACGGTACTATAGGCAGCCAGGTTGGGAATTTCGGTGGAGATCTGCGGCCGGATGTTATTCTGCTGTTCCTGTTTGGCCTGTTCTACTACGGCATCATAATCGCGGGGGTATGGTGAAACAGTTTTGAGTTCAATGATGTCGCCTCCCATCCGTGTGTGGATTTGTTCAGCGATCTTGCGTGTATTGCCGGAATGGGAAAAATAAATAATCAAAATACTATTTCCTTCGGGTTCCGCCGCCAGGGCGGAAGAAAAGCGTGAAACTGCGGGAATGGCGCTGGCGGCCATTGCCCCCGCAACAGCGTACTTCAGAAAAATACGTCTGGACAAAGAGGGGGACGAACTGGCGGAATGAGCTTCCGCCGCCGGAGTTGATTCTTTCTGCGGCAGTGCCGCGTGATGTTTCAGGCTCATGGCAGGACTCCTTTTCTGACTTTGAATGATAACGGCGCAGGCGATGGGATAAAAGATACAATCCCCGCAAAAAATTGCCTGATTTTCTTAGCTGCGTGTGGCTAGCCCTGCGCCGGGATTATCGCTGACTTGCGGGGGAGGGGCCGAGCGCGTAGAAAGGAAAAGAATACGAGCGATATTTTTCCGCGTGGGGCACACAAGGCACCATGTGAAGGGAATTTTCATGAAACAGGGCTTTTTTTTGAAGGCATACGGGATGTTGTGGCGCGTGCTGACCCCCTTTCTCCGGCGGAACAAGCGCTTGGCCGATGGCTGGGAGGAGCGCCGCGTTCCTGTGGACTGGCTGGCACATGTTCCGTGGGCGATGCGGGAGAGGCGGGGCTGCGACATCTGGCTTCAGGCTGCTTCGGGGGGGGAGGCCCGCCTCGCTCTTGCCGTGCTGGAGGCTCTGCCGGAACGGGCACCGGGAGCTGATTCAAGGGATAATGCCTGGCGTGTGCTTCTGATTACCTGGACAAGACAGGGGCGGGATGTACTGGAGGCCGGGGTTGCACGAATAGGCACTTCGCGCAAGGATATACTTTGCGCCGTGCGCTTTGCCCCTTTGGATGAACCGGCCACGGCTCTGCGCGCGTTGAAACTGGCGGAACCCCGTGTTTTGGCCCTGCTGGAGACGGAACTCTGGCCGGGGCTGATGGCCGCCTGCCGGGAAAACTGCGTTCCTCTCGCTGTTCTCAACGGGCGAATGACCAAGGCCAGCTATGAATGTTACCGCGTGTTGCGCAAGGTCTTGCGCGACATACCGCCCCGCCGCATTTTGGCCATGTGCAAGGAAGACCTCTCCCGGTTCTTCGGAATCTTTGACGGCGCGGGAAACCCGCCCTGCCGTCTGGAGCTGATGCCCAATATCAAGTTTGATCTGGCGGCCTGCGCTCTGGACAGAGAATGTCAGATCGCTGCAGAGCCTCTGCCGGAAATGGCCTGCGGCGGGGACTTGCGGCTTTTGTTCGGAACGGCTCCCCTGGCCCTGTTCGCCTCAACCCGCGAACAGGAGGAAAGTCGGATCTGCCCCCGGATTCTGGAGCTTCGCCGGAAAAATCCTGCCTGTGTCATTGTGCTTGCGCCCCGGCATATGCACCGGGTGGAAGCGTGGCGAAGGCGCTTTTATGATTTGGGAATTCACTGTGTGCTCGCATCGTCGCTGAATGCGGACGCGCCGTGCGAATCTCTCGCGCCGGAGGCTGTGGTACTGTGGGATCGTTTCGGGGATCTGCCCCGTTTGTATGCGGCGGCGGATGCCGTTTATGTAGGGGGGGGCTTCGGGCAGGGAGGGCAGAATTTTCTGGAAGCTCTGGCCGGGGGTGTTGTGCCCTGCGTGGGGCCGAGGTTGGGGAATTTTCTCTGGGCTCTGGGGGATGACTGCCCGCCCGCGCTGGCCGAGGCTGGCTTATTGCGGATTTGCCGCCGGGCCGTAGACGTGCGCGACTGCATGCTGGCCGGAACGCGCGCGCGACGGACAGAGAGAGAAAGGGAGGCCGTGCGTGCGCGATTCCGGACATGGCTGGAAATGCGAACCGGAGGATCGCGCCAGACAGCGCAGGTGCTGGCGCAGATGCTGGAAGAGCAGAATGGGTGTTAACGTGTTTTGAGGACACTCGTTCAAGAGTTTAAATTCTCTCTGCTGGGGTGAAAAGGGCGTCAGAGAGACTGAAGACGCTTATCTCACGCCTCTTTCCAGCACTTCTCAATAAAGGTTTCCTCTCTTGTTTTAAAGAGAGCGAATTTTGACCTGGGAAGAAATGAGTTGTTTCTTGTAGAATATATTTTTAATATAAAAAATGCGGATACCCGCAAAAAAAATCAGAAATGGCGAGTTACAATAAAAAAGACGAATTTTATAGAATATATAGATATCCGTAACGAGTTATTCTTCCGGTTCTTTACATTGTTCTGCTTTTATTTTTTCTTCTTCCAGGGCTGTATAAACGATATTAAATAAGTCTCTTGGATCCATATCCAAAGCTTGCGCTACCCATATGAGAGTATTGATAGTCGGCTCATTTCCTCCTTTTTCAATAGAATAAAGTTGCGCAGCAGGGTGGCCTGAAGCAGCTGTTAATTTGTAGCGGCTCCAACCCTTCTTTTGGCGCAATTCAGTAACAATTTTTCCAAATACATGAGGAGCGGTACGTTTAGGTCTAGCCATAATCTTAACATGAGCTAATAAAGCTCAAGTGCAAAGTCTTCTTAATTGAAGTCTTATTATTTTGATTCTATTTTTTTGGAGTCTAAAAATAATCTATTCACCGATGGTGTTGTCGCCAGTTTGAGTAGTTTTTTTTGTTTCTTCTTCCAAAGCAAGATAAAGTGCCTGAAGGCTCTGTTGTAGAACCGTGTTGATACCTCCGCGCTACACGTAAAGCGTTGCCCCAGTTCCAGCGGCAACGCATGTTGCCGCAAAGCCAACCCGTGTTCCACACGGGCAAAAGGCACCAGGTATCCACGGCCGGCGTCACTTCACCTCGTGAAGCTACGCTTCCCTCAGTTCCGCTCCGCGAAACATTGCTTCCGCTC
>JAEXGX010000455.1 GCA_023450535.1 Pseudomonadota bacterium
CATCTCTGGATGTGGATGAACGCCCTGTGGGCGGGCTGGGCGTGCATCTGGTCAAGAATGTTTCCGCCCATCACTGTTACAGCGGCACGGACGGAGAAAACACCATAGAGCTCTACTTCAAAATACCGCCTGATGCGGCGTGAACGCCCCCGTGCCATGCTCCATCCGTTTGCCGTTTCGGAGTGTTACGGCGGCCTTTTTAATCATATGTTCCTTCCTCCCATACGGTTGTGCGCAGCAACCGACCCTGACCGCACCCGAAGCTCCGACAGTGGCGGAAGATCCTTCTTCCGAGCCGTTGCCTGAGCCTCCTGAAGTTCCCGGCACGGGCGTTCTGTTCCATGAGCAGGAGGAACAGGAGATTTCCCTGCGTATGTCACGGGTGGCTTCCGTTCCGGTAGCGAAGCGCGAGACACCTCATTCCCCTTTCTCCGGCTCGCATGAAAAGGGAACCTTACGTGTAATTCGTACGCCGGTCGCTGCACGCGTTGTGCCGCCCGCAGAGAGGCTGGTCGTCGTGCCCGGTGCTGAAAGGGCGGCAGACGGATCAGTGGATGTCTACGCGCTTTCCCCCTATGCCCGCCTGCTGGCCCAACCTTCCCGCATACTTCCTTCAATGCCCTCCAAGCCCAACTTGGCGGAATATGCTTCTGTAGATCATGTTTCCAGCGTTGCGCCTGAAGCACCGCCCCGGCATATGGTTCCGCAAGACGCAGTACGGCCTGCGTCTTCCGAATGGGAGCATCTTGCCCGTGAGGCCGAAGAGATTTTCGGGCTGGACGCGGCGCTGGTGCTGGCCGTCATCCGTGCGGAGTCGGCCTTCAATCACGTTGCGGAATCTCCGGTGGGTGCGCAGGGCGCGATGCAGGTCATGCCCGGTACTCAGGTTGAACTGGGGCTTATTGATCCCTTTGATCCCCGTGCCAATGTCTATGCCGGGTCGCAATACCTGATGGAACTGATGCAGCGCTTCGGTTCCGTTGAGCTGGCGCTGGCCGCATACAATGCCGGTCCGGCCAATGTGGAGAAATACGGGGGAATTCCACCCTTTGCGGAAACACGGGATTTTGTGCGGCGGGTCATGAGGTACTGGGAAGCCGGGAAAAAAAGTTGAAAATGTTTCAGTTGGAAAGAGGAAATGTCTGTAAGCCAAGTGCAGTCTTGGCTAGTTTTATACCCAAGGCGAGGACGCGGGAGTCGTCGCCGTGTCTGCCGATGATCTGGATTGCCAGGGGCATGCCGTGAGGGCCAAGCCCAAAGGGCAAGGCGAGCACGGGGAGTCCCGCGTGCGTCCATGGCATGCAGGGGGCAGGATCTCCGGTGGAGTTCAGTCCTGCGTCAGCTTCTCCCATGGTTGCCGGGCAGAGCAGTCCGTCTAGATCCGCTTCGTCCATAACCCGGTGCAGCTTGGCACGCACTATGGCCATGGAGTTCTGCCCGCGCATGACTGCCTCACTGCCGAGGCGTCTTCCTCGTTCGATAAGTTCAATGGTGCGGGGTCTGTACAGAACGCGGTAGCGTTCAAACCATGCGGCGTGTACAAGGGCGGCTTCCACTGCCGTCATATCGGTGTGGATTCGGAGCAATTCGTCCAGGGACGCAAGGCAGGGAGCGTCGATGAGCGACATTCCCCAGAGGGCTGCTGTAATTTCAGCGAACCATGCGCGGATTGCCGCCGGAAACATGTCGAGGTAAGGCCCCGTAGGCACGCCGAGGCGAGGTCTGTCCCGTAGGGGGATACACCAGGAACGCGTCGCGCTGTGCCGTGTAAGTACCTGCATGACAGGGACAGCGTCTTCAGGTGCAGCGCAGAAGAATCCGGGCTGATCCACGCTGGGGGAATAGGGAATAATGCCCCGTGTGGAAAGCAGCCCTTGCGAGGGCTTGAAGCCCGTTACCCCGCAGTAGGCCGCCGGACGCACCACAGAGCCGAGTGTCTGAGTGCCCAGAGCCACGGAAAAAAAACCTGCCGCCACGCCTGCCGCCGAACCGCTGCTGGAACCACCGGGAGTGCGGTATTCTGTCTCTGGTGCACGGGGGTTGAGGGTTGGACCTGGTTCGGAAGCCGCAAATTCCGTGCTCGCGGTCATGCCCATGATGATCGCTCCTGCCCGTCGTAGCGCTGTGACAAGAGGAGACTCTTGCCCGGCGAAAAGTTCGGGTGGAAGCAGAGAACCGCAACGTGTGGCATGGCCGCGTACCCGGTATACCGCCTTGATTCCCACAGGTACGCCGGACAAGGGAGATTTTTTCTGTGTCTTGCCGTATGCCGCGATATGGGCACGCAACCGGGAGTGCACGGAAGCAGGACGCATTTCCTCAAAGACGTGCAGGCATGGCTCTCGCTGTGCGATACGGTCCAGCAGGAGTTCATACCGCTTCGGCAGTTCTGTCGGATCGGTGTCGCGATACAGGGTGAGGCGTTCGGGGATATCTTCCATGTTTGTTTCCTTCTTTACCAGGATACACTGCGGGCCAGCCAGTCGTTCAGGATAATGTCGTAGAGGGTATCAACCCTGCGTATCTGGGCCACTTCGCAGGCTTCGTCGGTTCTGTGCGCAAGAGAGGGGTCACCCGGTCCGAGAATAAGTACGGGGAGTTCCGGCAGGATGGAACGCAGAGCCGCCGCGTCGGTAAAGAATTGTACAGTACCTGCTTCCATGCGGCGGGCAAAGACCGGAGCAAAGGCATCCAGCAGGCGGCATATCCAGGGGTGGCCCGGATCTGTCCAGACCGGAGGAAGGTCAAGCGTAATGCGACATTCCGTCTCCGACCCGACCAGTGCCTTTACCTGTCGGGCCAGGTCGGCGTGGAGCTGGCCCGGCACGGTACGTATGTCCAGGGTCATTTCCGCCCGATCAGGCACGGAGTTGGAATTCAGGCCCGCATGCAGGGAGGAAAGTACGCAGGTGCAGCTTCCCAGTTTTGGGTGCGTGTCCGGGGGGAGAAATTCCAGCAGGCGCATGGCTCCGGGCAGAAGCTTGGTCAGGGCATTCTCGCCTTGTTCGGGCATGGATGAATGGGCCGTGCGACCCGTCGTTTCCAGTTTCATCCACAGCGCGCCCTTGTGCCCGGCTAAAGGCAGGGCGTTGGTGGGTTCGCCGATAACCGCTGCCCTCACGCCGTGCAATACGCCGGGGCGAGACGTCAGATGAAAGGAGCCTTCGCAACCGTTTTCTTCCCCGCCGTAGATATGCAGGACTATATCCCGGCCTGCCGCGCGCAGGGCCGGGGCATGGCGTACGGCCGAGCAGATCAGGGCGGCCATACCGCTTTTCATGTCACAGGAGCCGCGCCCGTACAGACGACCGTGTTCAATTTTGCCGGAGAAGGCGTCTTCCTGCCATGGAACCTGCCCCAACGGCACGGTATCGATATGCCCGCCCAGTAACAGGGAGGGAGAACCGGATTCGGGCAGAAGGCGGGCCGCAAGGCTGCTTCTGCACGGGTGGCCGGGGTCGTAGGCATCCTCTATCACATGAAAGCCCTCTTCTGTTAGCGCGGCTGCAAGCTGTTCCAGTAGGAGGTGTTCTCCGCCGGAGTCGCCCGAGAGAGAAGAGCCGGATCGGGTGTCCGCACGCACAAAGCTTTGCGCGAGCCGCAGGCTGTCAGTCAGATCAAGTTTGTCATTCATCCGAAATATGCCTTCTGGACTTCAGGATCATTCCTGAGATGTGTCGCGTCGCCGCAGGCCGTCACACGGCCCTGCGCCAGTACATAGCCGTAGTGGGCGATGGCCAGGGTCTGGCGCACGTTCTGCTCCACCAGAAAGACGGCAGTACCTTCGGTGCAGATGTCGCGGATAACGCGGAAGTTGTCGTTGACCAGCGCAGGTGAAAGCCCTAGCGATGGCTCGTCGATAATCAGTAGATGGGGCGCGCTCATCAGGCCGCGTCCTATGGATACCATGGCCTGCTCCCCGCCGGACATGGTGCCCGCTAACTGGGTGTGCCGTTCGCGCAGCCGGGGAAAAAGTTCATAGACATGTTCCAGACGGGAGCGGATTTTCGTCCGATTCCTCTCCTGATACGCACCCATGAGCAGGTTTTCCTCTACGCTCATTTTTGGGAAGATGCGTCGCCCTTCAGGGATACAGGAGATACCCCGGGCTACCACAGCATGGGGAGGTAAGCCCCGGATGCTCATGCCATCAAAGATTACGTCCCCTTTGTGGGGAGGCGTCAGCCCCAGCAGCGCTCGGATCAGAGTGGTTTTGCCCGCTCCGTTGGCTCCGAGTACGCAGGTAATTATTCCAGGACGGATTTCCATGTCCACGCCGGAAAGAACGTCCGCTTTGCCGTAGGCCACATGCATATTTTCTGCAACCAGAGGTTTAAACATCTCAGGCACCCTCCACTTCTGTGCCGAGGTAGGCTTCCCGTACCACAGGGTCCGAGGTGACTGCCTCGTAGCTGCCTTCGCACAGTTTTTCGCCGAAGTTGAGTACCACGCAGCGGTTTGAAACTCGGCGAATGACGTTCATTTCGTGCTCAATGAGTACGATGGCCGGGCGTTCTCCGGAATTATCCATTCCACCGTCGAGAGCGAGAATTTCGTCCATGAGCTGGCGCGTTTCGTCTTGGGTCATACCCGCGGAAGGTTCATCAAGGAAGAGCAGCCGAGGCGAAGCTGCCAGTGCGCGGCAGATTTCCACCCTTCGGCGGTTGATCATGGTCAGTTCCCCCGCCGGACGCAACAGGCAGTCCTTCAGGCGGGGATTGAGTGCACCCAGTAGAGATGCCGCGCGTTCCATGCGTTCCCGGTATTCCCGACGAAAGGCTGTGCGTCGGATGATATTGTACATGAAACCGGTATTCAGCACCTTGTGGCTGCCGATCATAATATTATCGAACACGGTGAGATCCAGGCACAGGCGGGAACGTTGGAAAGTGCGGGCGATGCCCGCGCGGCAGATTTCCTGCGGGGAGAGTCCGGTGATGTCTCTTCCGTCGAAACTCACTGTGCCTGTACAGGGTTTGTAGATACCCGTGACCACATTAAAAAAGGTGGTTTTTCCCGAGCCGTTGGGGCCTACCAACCCCAGGACTTCGTTACGTCCGACCGTGATATTCAGACCATTCAGTGCAGTCAGACCGCCGAAACGCATGGTTAGCCCCGTGCATACAAGAAGCTCGTTCATGCCTCGCCTCCCAGGTAGCGCCGGGCGGCGCGCGGCAACATGCCCGACGGACGGTATATGATAATCAGGAGCACTAGCGCGGAATACAGCAGATAACGGTATTCCTGTATGATCTGAAATTTTTCCGGAATGACTACGACTACGGCGGTGGCCGCGATGACGCCCCAGCAACTGCCCATACCACCGAGTAACAGGACGGACAGGAAGAGCAGGGAATCGGCGAAGGTGAAGTTTGCCGGGCTGATGTAGGCCAGCATCATGGCATAGAGTGCGCCGGAAAAGCCGGACATAACATTGCCGAGGGTGAAGGCTGTGATTTTCCAGCGGGAGATGCTTATGCCGAAACAGGCCGCTGCGGTTTCATCCTCACGGATGGCGTCCATGGCCAGCCCCATCCACGAG